>JAGLYF010000001.1 GCA_023132435.1 Calditrichia bacterium
AGTTCTCGTTATAGTTTATTTCTCGCTGCGACGTTGCGCCGCTGGGAGAATCTTCAACCTTGTTCCAACGCTCTGCGTTGGAACATATTGGAGCAACAGAAGGTTACGACGCGGAGCGTCGTAACCAGGAAAGAGGCAGAGCATCGTAACCAGGGATTATTATGAAGAGATGGATTTTATGCGCTGGATGAATGAAATCAAAGTGCCAATGATCAGAAGGATCGTACCGAACCAGAGAATACTCATAAATGGTTTTTGACTGAATTCCACGACCAGGTGTTCAGGGTGGTCATGGGCTACGGTCTCTGTTTCACCCAATCCATCAAATACTAATTCGACCATCTTTGTATCCGCATTCAGATTGTTCAAGGTTACTGTTATTTCAGGACCATAGGCATTATTAGGTTTAATTAGAGCCGGTTCAGACCGCTGCCTTTCAGATCCCACCAGCAAAATCGGTGTTACTGTATGGTGAAAATCTCCTTTCACGATATGCAGTACTGCACCGACCTGAAAATTCTTTCCGTCCTCATGAGGTGTCATCTTAAAACTGGTGAATGTCACCTGGTATCCCTGAATCTCTTTTGTTTCGCCTTTCGTTAGGGTTAGGATGGAACCATGATTATGGTCGGCCTGTCTTCTCTCCAATGGTGATATATAGATGTCATTGATAATACCTGATTTGACATCCGGCTCACGCATCATCTCCCTGGCCCGGGTGATATACATCCGGGGAACGGCGAGATAGACCTTATCATCCTTTTCAACTTGAATTTCAACAACATTTTTACCATCTTCTTTAGGAACAAAACCTTTATAGGTCACCTGATGATCGAGGACAGTCTGGGGTTTACCCTGCTCCAGTATAATGCGCTCACTCCTGGCATAATTACCTGAAATAATGATCGCGACAAAAATAATACCCACGCCAAAATGTGAAAGCGGTCCGGAGATATTTCGCCAGCTGACTTTCCAGTTACGAAAAAGAACTATCACATTAGCCCACAAGGCGAAATAACCGGTAAGGATAAAAATGATTTCTCCAAGATCGAGATCGCCCAACATAACTGTAATAATGGTTGATAGTATTGCTAGCAAAGCCGGGATAATAATCCTCCGGGGAAGTGATTTCAGATCTTTTTCCACCCATAAAAGTAATGGTATGATTCCAAGAAGAAGAGCCATCAGTGCACCGACCGGTAAATTAACTTTATCATAAAAAGAGATTTCTACCTGAGAGGGATTACCCAACAGACCGGTGATGATCGGGGAAGAGGTACCCATTATGGTTAGAAATCCGGCAGCTGCAAATAAGATCAAACCGGCAAATAATCCATTTTCTCTGTTCAGGGTATCAAAGTTGATGGTCTGTACGGGGATACTCGAAAATCGTCTTATTAAAAGCAGGAGCCCAAGCACTAAAGCCGTTAATATAAAGACAACAAGGTAGGTATGCAAACCAAGATCCATAAAGGAATGGACGGAAAAATCTTCCAGTACACCGCTTCGGGTGAGGAATGTGGAATATAAAACCAGTACGAAGGAAATGATCGCCAGAAAGAAATTAGTTTTCCTCAGAGAACCGGTCCGGCTTTGGACAATCAAACCATGAAGAAGAGCCAATATTGTCAACCAGGGGATTAAAGAAGAATTTTCGACCGGATCCCATCCCCAATAACCACCCCAACCGAGGGTTTCATAAGCCCAAAAAGCACCAAGGATAATTCCAGCGCCAAGGGTCAGCGAAGAAAATGCCGTCCATGGCAAAGCACGATTAATCCAGCCATCATAATCTTTACGCCACATAGCAGCCAGACCAAGAATATATGGAAATGTAATCGCCGCGTATCCCATAAATAGAATGGGAGGGTGAATTATCATCCAAAAATTCTGGAGGAGAGGATTAAGTCCGGCACCGTCTACAGGAACACGAGCCATGGTCTGAAAAGGACTGGCTTTTATTAACATAACAAGAAAAAGACCGAGAATAACATTCAAGAAAACCATAGCTTTTATTTCATATTTTCCCGCCTTTTTCATAAAAAATAACCCGAAGACAGCTGTGAGCAAAGTCCAGAATAGAAAAGAACCTTCCTGGCCGGCCCAGAATGTAGAGAATAATAATCCCAGGGATAAGTCATTGGATGTATACTGGTATACATATTTTATTTGATACTGATGAGTCAGTATTAAATAGTATAAATAAACAGAAGCGATGATTACACCCACCGTCATCACATAATATCCCAGACGGCCCAGATCCAGAAAGAATACGCGGCTTTGATTTTTCTCGCTTTTATTTTTTTTATCTATATCATTCTCCTTACCGGCACTTATATAGTAACCAAGAAGAGAAATAGTCGTTGCGACAAAAGAGATAATAATTGCAAAAGAACCGATATCCATTCAATCCTCCATATCAGATGATGATCATAAACATTTAATATTTCATTAATTTGTTTAAAAAACGTTAAATTTAAGAAATCATTTTTAGTTCAACAAAATTTTTTAAAAAAACATTTTTTCCTCTCTCTGAAGCGGCGGTAGTGTAAAAAATAACCACAGAGTACACTGAGTAAGTATTTAATATTTAATGACTTAAACGAGTTTATTCTTTTCTCCCTCTGTGTACTCTCAAATTTTTGATATTTAATCCTCATTTTAACCGATCTTTTGATTAATTTACAACACCCTTTATAACCTGGATTCATTGGCAGCACTTCTTCTTACACACATTCTATTCATATAAACAAGAAAATAGTAAGTAAACTAAAGATTAGATCCTCGTGTTTTTCCAGATTATAAATAACAATTTTTCCAATACTAATTTTATAATTATATTCTTTTAGAGTATCACGCCAGCAGGCGGATCCGCCCTCCGGCGGACACGGAGTGTTTTTCTGTGCCCTCTGTGGTTTCGTCTTATGATCCCTTTTTTCATTTTTTCATGCAACTTTTGACACTACCGAAGCGGCAATTGCAGGAAATATAAGAGAGAGATTTGGGAAGAATTAAAAAAGATGTGTTGATTGAGAGATGTTTGAGAAATGAAAGAAAATGAGATATTAACAATATTAGGTACAATCGACTGCCATTTGCTTTATTTGAGTAACGACCTCATCGACAGTCTGTTTTAGCTCATCACCCATTCGTTTATATTCATCAGGATATGTATCCCTCATAAAATACATAAGCGCATAATAGATTGGCTTATATACGTCTCTGATATTATAATTATTTTCAGTAAACAATGCATGTGTGTAAGCATATTGTTTCTTTGCAATGAGTAACATAAGATATGGTTCAATCCCCATACTGAAATTTGTAATCATTTCCTTGTTTTCCATAAAATCTTTGGCCCGTATGATCCCTTCATCAAACTGATCATTCCATAACAAAATCATTGCACAGACATAGGCATTTGTTATCACCATGCTCTTATTGTAGGCCCGGTTGAGCAAATTTAATGCTTCCTTTTTATTTTTTTTCAGAATAAAGTATAACCAGGCTAGATTATTCATCGCCTCCACATGATCTTGATCGGCAGCCATCTGATAATATTGAATTGCTTTGGTATAATCCTTTAATTCTTTCTGATAAAGCATGGCCAGACTATTCATTGCATCGGTATGCCCTTTTTCGACAGCCATCTGATAATATTGAATCGCTTTTTTATTATTCTGGAATTTTATCTGATATAACAAAGCCAACCGGTAGACAGCACTTGTATTACCCGTTTTAAAAGCAAGAAGATAGTATTTTTCCGCTTTTTTCATATCCTGAAACTCTATTTCATAAAGACTGGCCAGATTTGAAATCATTCCGGTATAATCCTTATTGATCGCTTCGAGATAATACTGTTCAGCTTTTTGAAAATCTTTCAAGTGCAATTCATAAAGAAATCCTGTCATTCCAAGGACAAATCCGGTTTTATTTCTGATTTCTAACAAGTTTTTCAGTGCATTACTATAGTCTTTTTCGGTATAATAATGAGCAAATGAATTATAGAGTTCCTTATCAGATTTTGAGAGTTCTTCCAGCAGTTCTTTATTCTTAACACTTAATAATCGGCGGGTTTCCTGTATCATAACATACTGTAAATCCTCCGGAAGACCGGTTCTGGAAAGTGCTTCAGTCATGAACACTGCGTGTTTTTCGTACATTCTTCCCTTTCGGAGAGCTTTTACATGTCGTTCTGCTCTGTCGATGAGTTCCTCTTTATTACACCAGTTCTCCAGAAAACGGACCAGCCACAGTACCTTGTTTCTATCGCGTCTCCTACCGTATCTCATCAAATACCATATATTAAAAAACCTTTCATTTATCTGATAAAAATGGTTTTTAATATTGGTTTTTATTTTTGAAACAATCCGATTGAATTCCAATTGTTTAAGTTGTGCAGAAACCGCTTTGCTCTCCATCCTAGTGATCTTGGCGATTTCCTTCACGCCGACCGCATCCCAGTTCATCGCGATGGCATGGACAATTTCCTGTTGCTGCGGTGAAAGGTCATCCATACGATGTTTATATAGGGGAGTAACCCGATCAAGAATTGTTTCCAGATCGCGAAAAGAATCTCCTGATTCATTATCTACAAATATTTCGAACAGCAAGACAATGGTCCTCGGCACACCACTGGTTAATCGGCGTAGCGATTCAATTCGACCCGGATCATTCTCAATGATATCTTTAATAGACAGGGTATCATAATATTTGCCTAATCGGAGCAATAAATCTATCGTTTCTTTCTGATTTAATCCCTCCAGCTGTATGATCTTAAATAATTCATATATTGGTTGAACATACTCCTGTTTATAATCAAGAACAATTGAGGAACCGCCAACAATTCTCAGATCATTATCAAAGGTGAGGATATCTTGCAAACGCTGATGTTCTTTTCTCTGGAACTTTACCAACATATCGCCAAAATTATCAATAAACAGAACCAGCTTTTTTTGCTGCTTTTTCAGGCTTTTTTGAAGAATTTTGTAACAAATTTTTTCATAATCTCTTTCCTCGATATATTTTTGCATCTCATCGTATAATCCTGAGAAGCCTTCCGCCAATTCTTCTTCGAGATAGATTGCCACATTTTCCCATAATTTGTAAAGAGTGCGGACATTATATTGTTCTTCATCAAAACGAATGGTCATTAACCATTTTTGCAGTTCGGGTGAATCTTTGACCTCATAATACAGACGCAATAATAGCGTGGTCTTACCACTTCCTCTTTGACCCTGAATGATATAATGCTTTGTGGGTGATTGCATTTTATCATTCTCAATAGCCTTCAGGATCTCATCATACTCCTTAACGCGGACAACAAAATTGCTGATCAGTTCTTTTTTTGTCTGATTGGCCGGATTATAAATATTTAAAATATTATAATTCTTCCCGGGTTTTTGAGAGATGGAATCATTGGGGATGGAGAGCATTTCTGAAGATAAAGACGATTCCCCACCGCCATTGAATATATCCGGAATGTGAAATGATAGTTGATCCATGAAATACTTCTTTCCTAAAAACCTACAAAAGATATCCGGCTATATAGATTGCTTTTTCCGTAAGACAGGAAAAAGTGAAAAATTCTCAAAAGGATGATTTCTAAATATAAATGAATTTAGCCTCACACACAATTCCTATTAGAAAAAGGAAGCCCTGAAATTTTCATAATCTTTTATGATTAATCGCCCACCTTCTTTTTGCAGATAACCCTGTTCCGTTAACCAGTTTATTGCCCGGGAGATGGTTTCACGGCTTGTACCTACCATATTGGCAATATCACGATGTGGTGGCAATCGGGGAATCTCCACCTGACCCATATTAATATCGCCGGCATCATCAGCAAAACGGAGAATGGTACAGGCAACTTTGCCTGTTGCATTTTGAAGGGACATGCTTTTTATCATTCTATCTCTTTCTCGCAGTCGTTGGGTCATTTCGCGTAGCAGGTTAAAAGTTATCTGAGGGAATTGACGAAAAATTCTTACATAATCAGATCGTTGAAAAGAAATAATGGTCGAATCTTTAACGGCCACTGCATTTGTAGAGCGTATTTCATCATCCAGCAAAGAGAGCTCGCCAAAAAAGTCACCCTCCCCTAAAAAGGAAAAAATATACTCCCGGCCTTCTTCACTGATACGGGTTAGTTTTACAGTACCTTTAATAATGATAAAAAGTCTTGTATCCAGCTCATCTTCAAATAGGATCATTTCATTTTTTTTATACTTCTGTTCAACCGACAATCGCCAGATACTATCTAATTGCCTGTCATCTAAGCCAGTAAAAAGATTGACATAACCACTCGGTATTTTATTCATTTAAGTTTTCCACTTTTTCCCCTGAGTTCCGGGCATCATAAAAATTTAGGTCTGATTATCTGACCGGGTTCCAGGGTCTTGTATCAGATAAATCAGACAAATTAATATTCAGCCCCTCCCACACAGAGGAATATAGTTAACAAATTTTCTTTTGTCAACTTTTGACAATATTTTTTTTGTTAAATGATCATGTTACAATAATCAGTGAATTCTAAATTATTTGTATCTTTTTTGAGCACTTTTCATCAAAAAAGTAATTGCAATTGAGAAATCAATTTTTCTCGTTCCGATGCTCCGCGTCGGAACCAGAAGAAAATAATACTAATCTTGTAAAATAATGATTGACTTATAAGTTTAAATAACTCACCCCCCGCCCCCCTCTCTTAGTAAGAGAGGGGGAATTAAAGGGGATGAGTTTGAATCTACGATAAGAATAATTATAAAACATAAACGGAGGAGTTATGCCAGAAGAATTAACAAAACAGACCTTTCAGGAAAAGATTTTTAATTATGAACAGAACAAGGAATGGAAGTATGAGGGAAATTTACCGGCAATCGTAGATTTCTGGGCAGAGTGGTGTGCCCCTTGTCATATGGTAGCGCCGGTACTTGAAGAATTATCAAAAGAATACGAAGGTAAAATCAATATTTACAAGGTTAATACGGAACATGAGCAGGAGCTGGCAGCTTCCTTTGGTATTCAGAGTATTCCTTCTTTATTATTTATTCCGGTTGATGAGCAACCACAAATGGCGGCTGGTGCGCTGCCTAAAGATACCTTTGTAAAGATGATCGATGAGGTTCTCAAGGTTGCACCCGTGGAGAAAAAAACTGTAAAAAGTTAATTGCATAGTGTGTTTGTAAAGACGCGATTAATCGTGTCTTTACAAATTTAAAAGATTTTTTTCGAATTATAATAACATTAAAAAGGGACAGAGCAATATTTTCTCTGTCCTTTTTTAATTTAAGTTATATACAAGGAGTTGTAGTCCATCTACCAGATGGGCTACAACTATCTATTAGTCTTGTAAGACGAACTCACCCCCTACCCCCCTCTCTTGGTAAGAGAGGGGGAATTAAAGGGGGAGAGTTTGTAGAGGAGGCAAGATATTCAGAGATGTAGTTCATCGTCATTTTGTAGAGACGTAACATGTTACGTCTCTACAAAATAAATGGATAACATCTATTATATGTTACTTATACTCTTAACCATTTAATTTTTTGAATAATTCAGATTAGATAAAAAAGGAGTGTGATTCCGAATGGAAGAAGGATTTGAATTAAGAAAGGAAATTCATAAATATGCAAGAAGCAACATTTGGTGCAGGTTGTTTTTGGGGTGTTGAAGACACTTTTCGTCAGGTGGATGGCGTAACTTCCACAGCGGTTGGATACAGCGGTGGTCATTTTGAAAATCCTACATACGAAGATGTCTGCGCTGATAAAACAGGACATGCAGAAGTAGTGAAAGTAGACTTTGATGAAAATAGGGTATTTCTTATTGTAAAATATAATCCGTGTGAATTTTATTATTGCTTTAAAGGTTGAGAAATAATATTATTGATTTATCTCATACATAATAGATTCTCTAACAACAAATATGTCAAAAATCATCATCGGCATTCACGGATTGGGTAACAAACCACCTTTTCATACCCTGCAAAAATGGTGGGAGATGTCCATTGGAGATGGATTAAACTCTATTAATCACCCCTTCCCTCTTTTCAATTTTAAATTTGTATACTGGGCTAATTTTATATATTCCGAACCCCTTGATTTAAAAGAGAAAAATGTGGAACATCCCCTCTTCCTTGAAGATCCCTATTCCCCGGGAGGAAAAATTGAAAGAGGAGAACCTGAGCCATTACAAAAAAAGATCCGGGATTATCTTGAGAAACAGTTGGATAAGCTATTACTAAATGAAGACCTGACAATCAATTTTTCATCAATAAGCGATTTTATTATCCATCATTTTTTTCACGACCTGGAGATATATTATTCTTCCAATTTACCAGATGAGGACCGCTCCAATTATCTGGCACGAGAGGCAATTCGGGAAACACTGGCGGATATGCTTCGCAGTCACCCTAATGATGAAATTCTATTAATCGCCCATTCAATGGGATCGATAATAGCCTATGACGTTTTAACCAAGATCGTTCCGGATATCACTATTGATACCCTTGTCACCTGTGGATCGCCATTGGGAATTCCTGTTATCATGAATAAAATCAAAGCAGAACAAGAAAACAAAGATCAATCTTTGTCAGTACCAGAAAACATCACCAGGCGGTGGTACAATCTTTCAGATCTTGATGATCGGGTAGCAATTAATTATAATTTGGCTGATGATTATCAAAAAAATTCAAAAGGTGTTGCAATTATTGACAAACAGGTCCATAATACTTATGAATTTAGTGGGGAAAAAAATCCGCATAAATCTTACGGATATTTGAGAACACCGGAGATGTCAGAGATTATCTATACCTTCCTCTGCAGGGGAAGATCACCTTTATCAGTGTGGTTAACAGAACAATTTTATCGCCTGTTTTATCGTAATCGATTGAAATCATAGTGTCAAAAGTTAAGTGAATGAAACCACAGAGGCCTCAGAGGAAAACTCTGTGAACTCCATTTTAATAAATTACTCTACGCCCTCTGTGGTTAGTTTTTACGCTACCTTTAGAAAAAAGGATAGATTATGAATCGTGATGAAATGATCAGTCGTCTCGAAGAAACCGATGAAATATGGGATTTTATAATTATTGGCGGAGGCGCAACTGGCATTGGAACGGCAATCGAAGGCTCTTCCCGCGGTTATAAGGTTTTATTACTGGAACAAAGCGATTTTCTAATCTCACATGCTGCCCGTTATCTTTCAAAAGATCCGGGCAGATCCGATGTTTTAAGTGCATTTGCCGGACTAAGGCCGTTGGTCAGGCAGGGGGATGTAAAGAATACGGCAGAGATCTCACGTGATCACACTCTTCATATTTCAGCTTCAGGTTTGTTGAGTATTGCCGGAGGAAAATGGACGACATACCGTAAAATGGCAGAAGATGCTATTGATCAGGCCATCGTTCTTGCAGAATTGGATTTTGAATCCTCCGCAACAGAAAACCTGAATATTCATGGATATCATAAAAATCCGGGGATTTTTAATGAATTATCCTTGTATGGTTCAGATGCCTCCCTTATCAAGAAGATCTTTGAAGAAAAGTCAGATTATAATCAGTATATTCATCCCGAGAAAAAAAGCAGAGTGGGTGAAATTATTTGGGCGGTTCGCCACGAGATGGCGAGAACAGTGGAGGACTTTTTATCGAGGAGAACCAGACACTTGTTGTTAGATGCGAAAACCAGTATAGAGATGGCCCCAGTGGTAGCAGAATATATGGCCAAAGAGCTAAAAAAAGGGAAATCCTGGAAAAAATCACAGTGAAACTGCTGTGACCTTTTTCGTAAAAAAAGGGGCTACAATAGTCTTTTCTCCGGTAATCAATTGGGGATTAAAATCAAATAGTTAAAAAATTTAAGCAAAAAAATGCCGGTAAGTAAAAAAATGGCAAAAAAATACCAAAAAAATTAAAAAAATGACATCTATCACATCCATTTTGACCAAAAATTTTGTATATTAACGTTTTAAAAATAATTGATTATAGAAATTGGCTGACGGTTGGAACTAATTATCAGGTAAATCGTTGATTTAAAGGGACAGAATTTATATTATACGTAAAGAAAGGTGATTAAGTGTCGGATTTTAGTGTTAGCAGTAATCAAACATTGGAAAACTATTTTAAGGAGATCAGTGAGTATTCTTTGTTATCTGCTGAGGATGAAGTTGATCTTGCTCGTCAGATCAAACAGGGGGATCAACGTTCTCTCAACAGACTGGTTAATGCCAATCTTCGTTTTGTCGTCAGTGTGGCAAAATCATATCAAAACCATGGATTATCTCTTGAGGATCTAATCAATGAAGGTAACCTGGGTTTAATGAAAGCGGCCTACCGTTTCGATGAAACCAGAGGATTCAAATTTATTTCATATGCCGTGTGGTGGATCAGACAATCCATCTTGCAAGCTATTGCTGAAAAAACCCGTTTGGTGCGGTTGCCTCTAAACCGTGTAGGCACCTTAACCAAGATCGGAAAAGTTTATAGTGCATTAGAACAAGAATTTGAAAGGGCGCCAACCCCGTCAGAGATTGCAGACGTTTTAGATCTGGACTCAGAAGAGGTTGGAGATACCATTAAGAAAGCTGCACATTCTGTATCTATGGATTCTCCACTAGGTTCGAATAGCAAAAATAACCGCCTGGTAGATATCATTCAAAATAACCAGGAACCGGACCCTGATTCGGATATCATGGAAGAATCTCTTTCAGAAGATGTAAGGCATATTCTTAACTCACTGCCCCATCGCGAAGCGACCATTCTAAAACTGTATTTTGGTCTTGATGGTGAAAGACCACATACATTAGAAGAAGTTGGTGTAAAATTTAAATTGACCCGCGAACGGGTTAGACAGATAAAGGAAAAGGCAATTGAAAAATTGCGGCATAGTTCGCGAAAAGAATCGCTGATGCAATATCTTGGATAAAAAAAACCCCCGGACTTCTTCCGGGGGTTTTTTTATCTTTTTTTCTTCCATTTCAGTTCAAATTTCCTGTTCATTATTCCACTATCTATAATCTCAAGATACCAACTTCGTGCCCTGTGATATATAAAATAATTTGGATATAGAATAACCAATATGACAGAAAATAAAATAGCAACTGCTTCTGAGTCCAACGAAAATTCGTCCTTCAATCTGTGGACCCTCTGGCGTGATATTATCGAAGCCGTGAAGGGATCCGAGCAGGATTTCACCTCAGGGAGTATCGGTCGGGCAATTTTATTATTGTCTATTCCGATGGTTCTTGAAATGATGATGGAATCTGTTTTTGCCGTTGTTGATATATTTTTTGTTTCTAAACTGGGGGCAGATGCGGTTGCGACGGTTGGTTTAACCGAATCGATGCTCACCATAGTCTATGCCATATCAATCGGTTTGAGCCTGGCTACTACGGCAATTGTCTCACGCAGGATTGGGGAAAAAAACCACGAAGGAGCAGCTGCTGCAACCGTTCAGGCAATTTTAACTGGTATTCTGGTCTCAGTCTTTATCGCTGTCCCCGGGATCTTCTTCGCACCGGACCTATTAAGGTTGATGGGCGCAACCCAGGAAATTATCGATTCAGGATTTGTATTTACTAGCATAATGATCGGAAGCAATGTCATCATTATGCTCTTATTTATTATAAATGCTGTTTTTCGAGGAGCAGGTGATGCTGCTTATGCGATGCGTATTTTATGGATAGCCAATCTGATTAATATCGTCCTGGATCCCTGCCTCATTCTCGGTCTGGGACCTTTTCCGGAACTAGGCGTTACCGGGGCAGCGGTTGCCACAGCAATCGGACGAGGCACCGCAGTAATATTTCAATTTATATTGTTACTTAAGCGTAGCGGCAGGATCAAGATTCACCGGGAGCAAATTCGTTTTGATTTTTCTGTCATGAAACGTCTGCTGCGTCTTTCGCTTGGCGGGATAGGACAATTCCTTATTGCTACTTCCAGCTGGATTGGATTGATGCGTATCATGGCCGTATTTGGTAGTGAATCTCTCGCCGGTTATACGATTGCGATCCGGATCCTTGTATTTTCTATATTACCTTCCTGGGGGATGAGTAATGCTGCAGCCACCCTTGTCGGTCAAAATTTAGGGGCGAAAAAACCTAAACGTGCTGAACGTTCGGTGTGGGTGTCTGCGATCATAAATATGGTCTTCCTCTGTGGTATTGCCCTGGTGTTTATTACCTATCCGGAATTTTTAATCCGGTTGTTCACTAATGAAAAAAAAATTGTCGAAATCGGGGCGCAGTGCCTGCGATTTTTAAGTTTTGGATATCCATTCTACGCATTTGGGATGGTAATGACCCAGGCCTTTAACGGTGCCGGTGATACCACCACCCCGACGATTTTAAATTTTTTCTGCTTCTGGCTGATTGAAGTTCCTTTGGCTTATATGCTCGCATTACAATTCGGTTTGGCTGAGACCGGAGTTTTTCTGGCGATCATCAGCAGTGAATCTCTGCTGGGTATTTTGGGCATTATCGTATTTCGCCAGGGGCGCTGGAAATTGCGTGAGGTTTGATCGTTTAGGTGCCCGTCTACAGAGGGGTGATGGATGATCCAGATGATAGACAAATTTTTATCCCTCATCTTAGTCAATGAGGGTTCCTCAATATTAAGCATGGCTAAGACTTTTTAGATTAAGAGACGGCCCACCGGCCCGTCTATACAGGGGTATATTTTTTCCTTATTAAGCGTGTAGTGGCATAAAATTTGTATTCCCTCCTTTAAAATATTTTTTACTTATTACAGATTTTCAATTGAGTTTTGTATGTCCGATTTGTTTCTGGATAAATATCGTATAGGATCAATACGGAAAAAGGGCCATGATTATGCTTCTCCTGGTACATATTTTATTACAGTCAATACCGATGCAAAAATTAATTGGTTTGGATCAATCCAACAAGGAAAAATGAAACTATCTCCAATTGGAAAAATTGTCAGAGAAAGATGGATAAAGGCAGAGGTTATTAGAAACAATATTCAATTAGATGAATGGATAATAATGCCTAACCACATTCATGGTATCATTATAATTAATGAAAGATCCGTAGAGACGGGCCGGTGGGCCGTCTC
>JAGLYF010000010.1 GCA_023132435.1 Calditrichia bacterium
GCTTCCTCTGCTGATTTCTCATCGGTTACTGTTCTTCCTGTCAGCATTTCTGCTTCAGTTTCATTGGGTGTTAAAATTGTAAAATATTTAAAATATTCCTCCTTTAGTGGTTGTGCTGGTGCCGGATTTAAGATCACCGTAACGCCCTTTTCATGCGCCAACTTGGACGCCGTATAAACAGTCTCCAAAGGAATTTCCAACTGCATCACCAATATATCCGCTGTAGAAATAACTTCTTCAGCTGAATTAATATCTTGCGGTGATAAATTCAAATTCGCGCCAGAGGCGACGGCAATACTATTTTCTCCATCTTCGGCAACAAAAATTTCCGCAACTCCTGAAGGCGCAGTCTTGTCGATAATAACATGATCAATATTTAGACCGTCTTTTTGAAATCCCTTGAGTGCTTCTTCACCAAACATATCATTACCGACACGTGCTACAAAAGACACATTACCACCGGCACGTGCAGCAGCTACTGCCTGATTGGCACCTTTACCCCCTGCAGCTGTGGTAAAGGTTCCTCCTAAAATCGTTTCTCCGGGTTTCGGAATGTGCGGCACTTTTATTATCATATCCGTATTCGAACTTCCGGCAACAACAATTTTTGCAGACATAATTTTCTTTCTACTTTAATTAGGACAGATTAACTTTTTTTTCTAGTAATTTTATTGATCTCCTCTGGTATTTTAAATAGTATCTATTGTACAAATATTTTTGATTTCACCTCCTTTCTTCTCTTTAATTAAATTAATATCGATTATAAATATAATTTTTATAAGTCACTTCCTTTACTTCTCTTTATTATTTAAGGTTATTGTAAATTTCAAAATTTGACTAATTTTCAGTACGAGCTTACCAAGAATCCCTTCATAACTAATGACAATTATCACTTGATTTTTTCAACATACCTCTCATATAACTTATAATTCATCCACAATTATTATCGCTTATTCACAAAAAGAAGAAAACCTCTTTTTACATAGAGTGAAATTACATTAATTATGAGTCAATGTTCCCAGAAGGGAAATCTTAATTTAACCGCGCAACGATTATAAGTGCCAAACCAATGATAAAACATATAAACATCATTGTTATAAGTTTATTTGTTCCCAGAGGTGCATCTTTGAATTCCTTCCATATAAAAACACCCCAAAAAGCAGCAACCATGGTAGCACCCTGGCCTAATCCATAAGAGATTGCGAAACCCGCTTGTCCTGAGGCAATAATGCTAAAAGACATGCCGATACACCAGATAATTCCCCCCAGAACACCTATAGAATGTAGTTTTAATCCTCCTTTAAAATATGCTGACAAGGCCACTGGTTCACCTATAAATGGTTTTTTCATCAAAGGGATCATAAATATAAATGTACTGAAAAAGACTCCCAGTGAGAAAAAGAATACGGCCGTATAAGGACTTAGTTTTCCCGCTTCAAGATTAACAAAGTCTGTGGACATTGAAGCAGCAACAAAGCGATAGAAGAAACCCATTAGAATACCACAGAGGACAGAAAGGACCAATCCTTTTGTTGAAACGCCTTTACCTTCCGTTGGGAGTTTTTTATAAGCGGCAGCATCCAAAATGATGGCAACTGCAACTAATCCAACCCCAATAAATAAAAGCACCGGATCGCCTAGAGGTGTAGCCACGTAATTAACAACCACTCCTATTACAAGAGCCAATCCAATACCTACGGGGAAAGCCACAGCCATTCCGGCTATTGCTATTGCCGCTACCAATAAAATGTTGGCAATATTAAATATGGCTCCGCCGATCAAGGCTGAGATAATATTATTAGAATCGGCCTGTCCGATATCTTCAATAAATCCTCGTCCTGCCGATCCAAGGCTTCCCAACGTCCATGCAAATATCAGGGATAGGAGTACTACACCAAGGGTATAATCCCAATAAAATAGCTCAAACCGCCATTCTTTACTGGCCAATTTTTGTGTATTTGCCCAGGATCCCCAGCACAACATGGTTATAAAACAGAAAATAACTGCGGGTAAGTAACTATCTAATACATACATATCAGACTCCTCTCTTATCCTGTTATCAGATCATTTATCAAACCGGCGTCACCATCCTCCATGGTGCATCATAAATATTCAATATTTATTTATTGCCGTTTTCATTATAGTTATATCCATAACCTTCACATAAAAAACGAGATTAATACAGTCTTCTCATTTTATTATCTCTCCTCATTCATTAATAAGGTAATCTTTGATTTGTATAGAATAATTGGATTTGTGCTAATAGTATGTTTTGAAGACTGTGGTAATTGGATTATACTTTTTGAAGTAGATATAAGGCTAGCTTTATCCGAAAAAATATTTGGAATATTAATTCTGATCAAATCGTTATTATTAGCAATTGTATCATGAATCTTCATGGTACTGATATCTAAAAAGCTACTGGTGGTATGACTTGGTGGCCGGTCGATACTGGTAGCTTTTTTTTATCTCCTCAATAATATGTTTTTAAGCTAGTTCCTTTTCATGATATATAGATTGCTGAATTCTTTTAACTGAAGCGCGCTTTATTAGTTTTGTAGGAATTAACACACCTTCTGCAACAGAGGATGTCTTAGATTTTATCTGTTTAAAGATGATCTTTGTCGCAATTTGACCAATCTCATTATGTTGTTGTGCTACTGAGGACATTGGTGTAGCCAGATGATCAAAATATGGTTGGTCATCAAAGGCAACTATTGATATATCTTCAGGAACGGAAAGGTTTTCTTCTTCGATCGCTTTTAAAGCACCTAGTGAGATTAAATTACTAAATGCAAAAATCGCAGTTGGCCTATCCTTTTTTTTCAACAATATCTTTGCCTCTGTATAACCATTTAGTTCACCAAAACTATCACCCACAATAATGGATTTTACATATGGTATATGGTTGTTTAATAATGCATCTTTATATCCTCTAATACGATCATTATTGGGGGATGTATTCTCCAAACCCTGAATACAGGCAATTCGACGGTGACCATTATCTATCAAATATGAAATCGCCTCATAAGCACCCTGGTAGTTATCAGAAGTTACATAAGGAAGATTTTTATTCGGAAAACACCTGTCAATGATAACAATAGGCAGACCTGCATTATACACATCCTCCAGATGACTTGCTGTCTGACCAACAGGTGCTACCACTAATCCTTCCATATTTCGACCCCGAAGCAATTGAACAGATTTAATTTCAATATTTGTATTCTCTTCTGTATCACAAAGTATTATAGAGTACCCAAATTTTCTTGCTTCACGTTCTACACTACGTGCAATGCTTGCAAAAAAAGGATTGGAAATATCAGGAATAACAAGTCCCAGGGTATGAGTTTTTTTAAGCCTTAACCCACGAGCTAATATATTTGGTGTGAAATTCAAATCTTTTGCGGATTGAATAATTATATCTGCTGTCTTCTTGCTGATACGATATTTCTCTGCCTTACCGTTTAAAACCCTCGAAATAGTAGTTTCGGAAAATCCAAGTTTTGAAGATAACGTTTTTAAAGTGGTTTTAGAAGAATGATCCATTGCCTTAAGTTGTTTAAAATAATAATGAAAGATCTGGCAAAAAGCGCAAACGATTGTTCTAACATAGTGATTTATGTTTTTTATGTCAAGATATTTTGGGGATTTTATCTGTTACCTTAGAATTGGTATCTCCAATAAAAAGATCTTCAAAATTATTATGTTTCAAAAAGTTTTTTCTTTTATTTTTTATATTTATAGTTATAATACTATCTCTTTAACGTTTAAAACCCTCGAAATAGTAGTTTCGGAAAATCCAAGTTTTGCAGATAACGTTTTTAAGGTGGTTTTAAAAGAATGATCCATTGCCTCAAGTTGTTTAAAATAATAATGAAAGATCTTGCAAAAAAGCGCAAACGATTGTTCTAATATAGTAATTTATGTTTTTTATGTCAAGATATTTTGGGGATTTGATTTATTACCTTAGAATTGATATCTCCAATAAAAAAATCTATAAAATTACTATGTTTCAAAAAGTTTTTTCTTTTGTATTTTATATTTATAGTTTTAATATTATCCCTATTATTTAGACCATGATCTTATATTAAGATAAGGATGTGAGATGGCTCGAATAAAACTCCAAATGCCTGAAAATTATCAATTCTCAACCACTATTGATGTTCGGATCACCGATCTTAATTACGCCAACCATTTGGCCAATGATTCTCTGCTCTCCATAATTCATGAAGCCCGCGTTCGGTTTTTAAATCACTTTGGCTATACTGAAATTGATATTGAAGGCATCGGCAGCATGATGGCCGATGTGGTTATCATATATAAATCACAATCATATTATGGGGATTCTTTGAATATCGAAGTGGGAGTTGGAGAGATATCCAAAAAAAGTTGTGATCTGCATTATCGTGTAACAAAGGATGAGGACAAGGTTGTCGCCCTTTGTAAAACTGCTATCGTCTTTTTTGATTTTCAAACGCAAAAACCCGTGCGGATTCCTTCAGAATTTTTGGAAAAGATCAACTGATTACTTTACCACGGAATTACACGGAAGGACACGGACAAACACAGAATTTATATTATTTATTTTAAAATGATATATTTGACTAAAGAATAAATTAATAATTCATTCCGTGTCATTATCCGTGATATTCTGTGGTTAATTAAAAAACTGTGACCTTGTTTCAACACTCTGCGTTGGAACAGAAACGGTTACGACGCAGAGCGTCGTAACCAGATATAAAATAAATTAGAATAATTCCGTGTTAGTCCGTGTCCTTCCGTGTGATTCCGTGGTAAATAGTCTTCTTAATCTTCTTCCTCCATCTTCTTAGCCATTGATTCAACACCGCTAACCTGTCCGATTGCCAGTTGCCAGTCATAATAGGCATCTAAATAATCATAGGTTGCCACATAGAAATTCAATACGGCCAGTTCAAGCTGTACCCGGGAATCAGCCAGTTCCAATTGTGTTGCCATACCATTATCGGCACTGGTTTCAGCGATTGCAAACGCACGAAAGGCGGATTCCCGTGTCTTATCGGCAGATAAGATTCTGGAATATGCCTCTCTCAGACGCAATCGGATATTCTTAATGCATCTGAAAACCTCATCCTGAGACTGGAGGACCTTAATATCTGTCCTATCCAGATCAATTCTTGCCTTCTGAACCTGCGCCCCTGTGTATCCTCCGGTATAAATCGGGATATTGAGTTTAACACCGACAAAATAAGCGGAGTTTCTTCTATCGAAGTCAAATTTATCAGACGATGAAGTAAAATTATAAACAAAATGTCCGGTCAAGAAGGGATAAAATTCAGACTTCTGGGCACTCACATTGGTCTTGCGCAAATTTCTTTCCCAGAGTAAGGCATTATAATCCGCCCTCTGCTTCAGGACAGTTTCTAAACCAAGAGAGTCCGGCACGGCAGGATAGCTATCCAGATTTCCTTCAAGTACAAGCGCTGTTTCCAGTTCAATCCCGGCAAAAGTTTTTAACATTATCATTCCCATTTTATAGTTTCTTTTTGCCTGTGAAGTCTCCGGTATTTTATTTTTCCAGTTTACTT
The DNA here is from genome assembly GCA_023132435.1 of Calditrichia bacterium. Classification (GTDB taxonomy): domain Bacteria; phylum Calditrichota; class Calditrichia; order JAJRVZ01; family JAJRVZ01; genus JAGLYF01. Next base: position 5,568 of record JAGLYF010000010.1, read on the forward strand.
CCGCTTGAAGCATTTCGAATTCTGAAACCAGACCATTCTCAAATTTTTTCTTCACATTCTCATAATTTTCCCTGGCATTTTTTTCAGCTGCCTCTTTTACATCCCATATTTTTTTTAATAATAATGCCCGGTAAAATCCCTTTTTAGCGATAGTTATGATCGTTTGATGGCTATAGTCATAAACGTAATCAGTCAGTTTTTCATATTGACTGGCAGCGCGCAGGGCATCACCTATCTGCAAGCTAAAAAGAGTTTGCTGGATCATCGCCATCGCTCTAAAATCATTGTTATAGGAAATCTGGAATTTCTGACTGGTCATTTCCCCAGTCTCACTATCGGGAAAATCTACAAAGAGAAACATCTTTGCTAAATTACGGTTATAGGTACCCTCGGCAAATATCTTTGGCAGAGCCGTAGAAAGTGCTTCCTTGTACTGTGCATCGGCCATTTCCAGTTCTTTTTGTGCCATTTGCAGATCTTTACTGTTCTTCTCGACCAATTGAATAAATTGCTCAAGGGTATAGCTTTGTGAGAAACCTGTAGATATCGATATTAAGACAATTAATAATATTCCAATTAACCTGTGTGTCATCATTATTTTTCCTCCGTTACAGGTGCTGATTTCGTCGTTAAATAATATAAAGCCGGAATGACGATTAAGGCCAGCGGTGTTGAAACTACTAATCCTCCGATACTAACGATACCCATCGGTTGCCGAAACTCCCTGCCGGCAGCACCAATACCCAATGCCATTGGCAGCATACCCAGAATGATAGCAATAGTTGCCATAATAATAGGTTTCAATTTTGTAGGTCCGGCTTCGAGAAGAGCATCATGAACATTTTTTCCTCTCCTCATCAGAATATTTGCATAATCCAGAAGAAGGATTGCATTATTAACCACAATTCCCAGAAGCATCACGATGGCCATCATCGAAACCGTATTCATTGTTTTACCTGTAATAAACAGGGCCGAAAAAACACCAACCAATGCCAATGGAACCGTACCGAGAATCAATAAGGGTTGGGTTAAATTTTCCAGAATGCCGGCAAGAAGCATATAGGTTAACAACAGTGCGATAATAAATGTTCTAAGCATATCAACGATGGTTTCCTGCATCATCTCCGCACTACCACCCCAGTCAATTTTATATCCAGGGGCAAAATCGATATTCTCAATTTCCGCATTTATCTGGTTAACAATATCTCCCAGAGCATATCCGGGGCCTACATAGGCTTTAAACTGGATTGATTTGTATTTATCCTTGTGAAGTATCCGGCTATATCCTTCTGTAAATGTAATTTCAGCGAGCTGTGAAAGCCGGTAAACACCATTCTGTGTGACGACAGCGATATTTCTGATTTTCTCCGGTGTATCGACCGATTCATCATTAAGAGCAACCCGGATATCATATTCATTCCCCGCCTCACGATATTGTGTCGCTATGATTCCCTCAACGGAATTTCGCAATGTCATCGCCACATCAAAAATTGTTAATCCCAACATCGCCATTTTACTTCTATCCGGGATTAGTGTAATTTCCGGTTTTCCCGGCCGGGAACTGGTATTAAGGTTTACCAGTCCCCTTACGTCTTTTATGCTACTCACCAATTGGGATTTATAATTTTCCAATTGTTCATTTTCCTGGCCTAACAGATAAAACTGGATAGGTGCACCTCCACCGCCAATCGATGAGAGAGCAGCTACCCGAATCTGGGCATTTGGTATATCCGACAGTTCTTCAATAAACCGGCTGGCCATTTCATTACTGGAATAATTCCTCTCATCAGCTGGCACCAGTTTTATCTTTACCAGGGCAACATTCGTACCTTTGTCCAGCTGACTGATTGTTCCAACAGTTACCAGAATATGTTTCACCTCTTCATATTTTTCTAATCTTGCAGCAACAACTTCCAGCAAATCTGATGTTTTCTCAATATTATATCCCTGTGGTAATTCAACCTCTATTTTTAAATCACCTTCATCAAGCATGGGCATAAATTCAAATCCCACCTGACCGGCAATAAAAAAACTGAGAAAAAAGATAACAAAAGAGATAAGTACAACCAAACCACTCCTGAACCGATTGGTCAGAATTATCTTTAAAATCTTCCGGTACCACTCTTCCCAGGCATGGAACATCGCTTCCAGTTTTTCGCCAATTTGATGTTTCTTTGTGTCTTTTTCCGGCAAGATAAGAGATGACAACATCGGAGTTAGCGTAAATGAGGCAATGATCGAGAATACAGTGGCATAGGTAACAGTCAGGGCGAATTCTCTAAAAAACTGACCAACCATACTGGCCATAGCGGCAATCGGAAGGAAAACAACGATATTGGTCATGGTAGAAGCAATAACGGCAACGGCAATTTCAGATGTACCTTTATCTGCCGCTTCACCCCTGCTATGTCCCATTTCTTTGTGGCGAAAGATATTTTCCAGAACGACCACCGAATTGGTGACAAGTATTCCAACGGCAGTAGATAGCCCCATAAGAGTCATAATATTCAATGAAAAATCAGAGATCTGCAGCAATAAAAATGTAGAAATAATCGAAAAAGGCATAGCGGTAGCGACGATGAGTGTTGAGCGTAGATCATGCAGAAAAAACAGCAAAACAAGACCGGTCAATACAATACCAAGAATGATATTTCCGAGTGTATCCTGGACCGAACTATCGATAAAGACAGATCCATCCCTTACAATTGATAACCTGCATCCAGGTGGTAATTCTTTCTCTATCTGAGGTAAGACTTTACGAATATCTGCTGCCATATCAACCGTATTTCCGTCCGGACTTTTGATGATGCTGAGTAGAACAACATTATCTTCCCGTAGCTTATCAACATTATTAAAATAAGTGCTTCTTTCCCGGACTTCCGCCCCGGTATCCCGAACTTCTGCCAGTTGGCCAAGTTGTTTAATCCCAAAAGCGGTTGGTACTTCTAGTTCCCGGATCGTTTCCAGATCGGTAAATTCTCCCTTTAATCGCAGTGAATATTCCTGGCCGCGTTGCTGAAAATGTCCACCCGGAATATCCATGTTTTGAATAGCAAGTATTTGCGCCAGTGTCTGAAGAGAAATGGCATTCTGAAACACTACCCGGTTATCAAGTTCTACTCTGATCTCGCGTTCCTCACCCCCAACGATATTCACCTTGCCGACACCTGCTATTTGAGAAAAACGATCTTTTAGTTTTTGATCGGCAAGTGTATATAATTCCCGAACCGGCAGGTCCCCTGTAAATACGATATCTAAAACCGGAAAAGCGCTGATATCGAATTTTTCAATAACCGGCAATTCCGCATCTCTGGGTAGCTGATTCAGAATAGCGTTAACCTTATCTTTTACCTCCTGATTGGCTATATCGCCATCTTTATCGAGTTCAAAACGGATGATAACAAAGGACACACTTTCCATCGAGTACGACTGAATAAAGTCGACCTTGCTGATCGTTGATACCGCGTCTTCTATTTTTTTGGAAACCTGAATTTCAATTTCTTTTGGCCCGGCACCCGGATAGATTACCTGTACCGTAACAAACGGGAATTCCACATCAGGCATCAGATTTAAAGTAAGACCAAAATATGCCAATCCGCCGAAGATGACAAAGGCAATCAGGAACATACTGATCATAACCGGACGTTTTATCGAAATAGTTGAAAGAAACATATTCCGCTCCTCACTCTATTATTCTTACTTTTGCTTCCGGCTCGAGAAGCATTTGTCCTTCAACGATAATTTCATCTCCAGGCGATAAACCTTCCAGTATTTCCACATATAATTTATATCGTCTTCCTGGTACAACAGGTTTTTTAACCGCCAGACCATTTTCAATTGCATAGACAAAATACTGATCTTCTTCTTTTACCAGATCTTTTAATTCTACTACCAATGCATCAGGTATATTATAAGTTTCAATAAAAACATCAACGGTAATCCCAAATTTTAAAATCTTTTGCGGATTATCAAATTCAACCACGGCGCCAAACGCCTGTTTTTTTGGATCAATGGCCATATCAACTTCGACTACTTTTCCGTCGATGCGCCTGTTATTCCAAATCGCATAGGCCGGTATTCCTCTTACTACTTCCATAACATCTTTTTCCGATACCCACACCCTTGCTTTCATCTTCTTCATACGGGATATTCTAAACAGTTCCGCCTCTTTTTTTACATTTTCTGTTTCCCGCGCATTCACCCTGGTCACATATCCCGATATCGGTGCTTTGACAATCACCGTTTGTTGTGCAGCATCCAAATTGGCTTCAGAAACATCCAAATTTGCCTTTGCGTTATCTAATTGCTGTTTCGATATACCACCGGTCTGATACATGTTTGCAATTCGTTCATAAGCCAATTTTGCGTTTTCATACCCGACTTTTGCCTGAAAATATCTTGCTTTGATATTATTGGTGGGAAAGGTTAACAGAATCTGGTCTTGATTTACATAGTCTCCAACCTTAACATAAATCTTTTCTACTTTGTCCCCAACCTTGGCGTATGCAGAAGATTCCTCGATTCCGGTCAGCACAGCATGGTAGGATCGTTCCACTTTAAAAGGCATTGGCTTGACCGTCATTGTCCTGACCGGAACACCTTCTTCTCTGTATATCTGTTCGATACTGCGAGTATCTTCCATATCCTGTGAACAGGATATTATTAACAAAATCATCACAATAATTATCATAAAACCGAGCACCTTTTTCATTGACACCTCCCTATATTCCTTGTATAATTATTATCATAAATCTATTTTTACCTACTATGAGGTCATCCCTACGGGACTTTCATCTTTTTGGGTTCCCTCTGACCCGGCACTTCCGTACCGGGTTAGTCTGAGGCCATCCCTTCGGGATTTTTTTGATCCTGTATTATAAATCTCAATATGTCATCATTTGATCACAATCCCACAGGTCAGGCTGTCG
>JAGLYF010000100.1 GCA_023132435.1 Calditrichia bacterium
CAGCTATTTTTATGAATAATTCAGGATAGATAAGTCAAAATTATAATTCTCTCCATAAATTTAATATTTGATATAATTTGTTCTTCGTATTGAGTAACGAGTATCCCCTATCTAACAACCCCCTAACCCTCCTTCGGCTTCGCTCAGGACAGGCTCTTTTCTAAGGGGGAATTATATCGTGCTATCCAGCATCTAGCATCCAGTATCCAGAATCCAATATCAAAAGCATTTCAATCCTCCGGCAAATCAAATCGCCTCAACCCCTCCCAGCTCATTTTTCGCTTTAATGGCAAATCAAGCGTTTCCTGATCAAAATTTAACGGAATCCAGGGAGTATCTATCTTATAATTTAACAAAAAAAACTGACAGGCAGGTGTGTCTCCGTTTCCAATAAGAGCAATCATTTCACCATGCTCATTTTTTGCTAAATCAACAATCATAACCGCATGTCCTTTTGTGCCCTTTTTTACGATGATATCACCTATTTGTACCTCTGTCCTCTCGACAGGTTGATAGGCATGATAAAACTGCTGGGTATGTGATTCACTATAAACAGTGTTAAGATAAGTTTTATAGGCCTTATACGATGTATCAGGTTGGGATGATTTCCTCATATTTACATCGATTCCTTTAAAAACCGGTCGAAATCCACCTTTCCAATCTTGCCATTTAAGCCAGTATCCTCCCGGTAAAGGTAAAATCAGATTTTTAACCTGCTTTGCCCCCCAAAGGTACTCAGTATAGAGTCGAACCAATATATCCATACATTGCTCGAATCGTCGCCCTATTATATCCAGGTCCGCAACAAAAGCGACCGATGTATCCGCACCATCTTTAAAAATACCTCCCCGATAATTGATAACTGCTGAACCCGATTTTTCAAGAGGTAATTCACGCAGCCATTCAGCAAAGCTGCCAGCGTTTGTCCCGATTCTATGATAATCAGTAGAGGGGAGAGGTATATCGCCAATAGAGGATTGAGACAGAGTAAAGTCAAAAATTGCCGGGAATACCAACATAAACTGAAAAACGAGTAAATAGAGGTATGTACGCATTCTATATTTTCATTTTATTTTTTTAACCGCCCTGACATTTCGCCTGAAATTTTTCCATCCGGGTCTCAGAACAGGACTCTTTTTAAACTTCTTTTTATAACTGATCTCATCCAGTTTCTCTAATTCATCAAGATCAAATTCCATAGTATCTTCTCTGGGCCAGTAACGATTTTCCGACGAATTCTGTTTGAATTTATTCCAGGGACAGACATCCTGACAGATATCACAACCAAAAATCCAACCATTCATGTTTTTCTTAAGATCATTATCTATAGGTTTGTTCCAGTATTCGATTGTCAGATAAGAAATACATTTTTGGGCATCCAGCACATAGGGCTCCACTATCGCATTTGTCGGACAGGCATCGAGACATGCCTGACAACTGCCACATAAATCTTCTATCTGTACATCATAATTCAATTCTTTGTCAATGACGATTTCCCCCAGAAATACCCATGAACCGTAATCCCTCGTTATCAAATTGGTATGTTTACCCTGCCAGCCCAGACCAGCTTGTTCCGCCCATAGTTTTTCCATCATCGGTGCCGTATCCACACATAATCTTCCCTTAAGCCCGGGGTCTAATTTGTTTATTTCCTGTAAATATGTCTTTAGTTTTTTTTTCATGATTTTATGATAATCTTCACCACAGGCATATCGTGATATTTTGCCTATTTCCCTTTTATTCGAGTGATGAAAAGGTGTATAATAGTTGTGTGCTACACAAATAACAGATTTTGCTCCTGGAAAAAAATTATGAATATTCATTCGTTTTTCCTGATGAGAAACCATCCATTCCATGGTACCGGAAAAACCTTTGTTTAACCATATCTCCAGATTTTTACTTTTGGAAGGTTGAATTGCCGCTGTGATACCAATCTTATTAAAACCAATGTCAAGACCTATTTTCTTTATTTCGGAACTAAGATCTCTCATTTTAATTTTCCTTTATTGCCCGATTAAGAATCAATAAATACAGAGACTTTCTTAACTTTAATAGTACATATCACGCAAAGACACAAATATTCATTTGGATATTGTCATCCCTGCGAAAGCAGGGATCCATATTGATAATTTAGATTTTTAATTGTTAATATGGATTCCCGCTTCCGCGGGAATGACACATCAATAATTCTTTGCGACTTGGCGATATTGCGAGAGATTTTATGAATAGATCAAGCCAATAAATTATCATAAAAAATGCTAAATGTTCATAAACTGTTGTTACTCGATCAAATCACTTAATCTGACTATATCATCTACTTTAATACTTCCAGATTTAATTACTTTACAAATTACGCCTCCGCGCCATTCTGGTTTGAGTACTTCCTGCAATCCCTGACAATACTCATCCACCCTTTGACAGGGTTTAGTTTCTCCCGTTATCTCCAAGACCAATTCTCCAATTTGAAGGAATTTACCTTGTTATTATTTTGAAGGCATTGTACTTTTAAAATTATTATTATTCAAATAAATATTGAGAGTTTAATCATGAGTAAAATATTTTTATTATGTAACCTTATCTTCGTGGTTTTTATTCATGTCTCATGTGAATCACAATCCATTGTTACAACGGGGTTGGATAATCTTTCCGATTTCCGGGATATATTCAAAGGTAAACGGATCGGTATCATCACAAATCATACGGCGTACAATTCTAATAATGAGCACATCGCAGATATTTTTCAGAATTTACCAAATACTGAATTAAAGGCACTATTTGGTCCTGAACATGGTATCAGAGGAAAAGAGGCAGCTGGTTTTAAAATTGATGATGAGATTGATCCTTTAAACAATATCCCTATTTACAGTTTGTACGGTAAGACCAGGAAACCTACAGCTGAAATGTTAGAAAACATCGATATGTTAATATTTGATAT
>JAGLYF010000101.1 GCA_023132435.1 Calditrichia bacterium
TAACATCCCCTTTGTGGTTCTTGATCGTCCCAATCCTATCAATGGAATCGATGTTGAAGGTAATATTCTTGAACAATCCTATGCAACCTTTGTTGGCCTTTATCCCATTCCGGTGCGACATGGAATGACTGTCGGAGAACTGGCTAAAATGTTTAACAAAGAAGGCTGGTTACAAAACAGTGTTCAGGCCGATTTGAAGATTATTCCTATGAAAAACTGGAAGCGTGAGATGTGGTATGATCAGACCGGACTGATGTGGCGCTCACCTTCACCCAATATACCGGATCTTGATGTAGCAACGGTTTATCCCGGTACATGTTTATTCGAAGGTACAAATATTTCCGAAGGAAGAGGAACATACCTGCCATTCCTGCGTATTGGTGCACCCTGGTTCTCAAAAGATCAGTTTTCTGTTATCAACAAAGTAATTGAACTTCCTGGGGTACTTTTTGGCCCGATCACATTTGTACCTAAATCAATTCCGGATATGTCACCTCATCCCAAATATAAGGATACGCAGTTAACCGGGATATCATTATCAATCACAAATAGAAACAATTTCAGACCTTATTTAACCGGTATTATGCTTGTACAATATTTTTATCAGGCAAACACCGAAAATTTTAAATGGCGTAAAAAACATTTTGATCGGTTATGCGGAACCGCTAAAATTCGTGAATTAATCATAGAGGGAAAAGATATAACAGAAATACAGGAATGGCTAAATAAAGATCTCGAATCATTCTTAACAATTAGAAATAAGTATCTGCTTTATTGAGTTAGGTGGAGGAAGATTTTTTAATGAGAGATATCTCATTTATCTACTGGTTGGACTTGCTACAATAATAGATCCCACAACAGATTCTTCCAAATCGGTTAAAGGAAGAACGGACCATTTTATTTCCAAAGGATGCTCAATTCCCGGATATTTTAACATAACGTTATGAGAACGTTGATTTTTTTCGTTTTTCATACATTTCATAATCAGGGTAGTAATTTCGTGTTGATGCAGAAACGGAAATGTGTAAATATTTCGACCTTTCCACTCTCCTGGTTCACTGATATATTCTTTGATTTTATTGTTGGACTTTTCAATTATCCCTTCTTTATTAATAAGAATATAGCCCAAATTGGATTCATCAAACAACCATCCGATATTGCGATAGGGATCTAATGAAGATACCCTTCTATAGACTGCTGTAATGTCCCGGCTCTGCGCTTCAAGCCATATTATATATCCCGAAACATCTCCGATAGTTTGTAATTCCGAATCACGGTTAATCCGAAGCTCTTTTGAGCGACCGGAAGGTGTCGTGTAGAGTATATCATGTATTGTTTGAAAAGAATAATCTTTATCGACAAGAAATTGTGGGGTTTTTTCCGACGGGGGGAGCAATTCATTCAGCGTAACAAAACCCATAAGATTATCATCAAATTCCAGTATCTCTTTTGCATAATCAGAGATATATCGTAATACATGACTATCATCAAAAACAAGAAATGCTTTTTTTCTTTGATTAAAATGACTTTCCAGTATATCTAGCCAGTTCATAATTTATATGGATTGAATATGTCTGAAGCTTTTTTACTTTGATTTAGGGATACGTTTCTTGTAGGTTGAAAAATATTTCAGCAACCCATCAATGATATTACCAGTTCCATATTTAATCGGATCTGTTGCCGGTAAACCGGTATTTTTTTGAATTTCATTGATGATCGCTATTGACTTATCATCTGGAAGGTTATATGTATTTAGACAGATTCCAACAACCTTTGAAGGCTTAACAAATGAGACCATTTCTTCATGAAGTCGGATCATTCTTGATAAGTCATCCGTATTAACACCAAATTTTGATACTCCAATATCAGTGCGATGACATAATATCATTGCATCCGGAAGGGTACCGTGCAAAAGACCGAGTGCGGCCGCAGAATATCCCATGTGTTGAAGTGTTCCCTGACCTTCCACAAATACATATTCATAATTACCATCAGCTGAGGCTATAGCAGCTTCCACATTACCAGATATAAAATCACCCTTGATAGAATCGACGGGAACACCTTTACCTTTAATAAGTATGCCGATCTGTCCAGTGGCTACCCAATCTGCCGATTTTCCCCGATCCTGCATCTCCCTTACCAATTCTATTGTAGTGGTCATTTTGCCAATATTTCCATGGGTACCAACAGTTAAAATTATTTTAGATCTGAATTTTCTCGCTATTCCCCGGGCTAAAAGATCCGGTTTTTTATGTTTTCGAAGATCTACAATTCTCACCCTGTACTTTTCTGCTAACACAGTGAATTCAGCAATTTCGCTCAAATATTCATGAAGTCCTGATATAATATGAAGCTTATTTTGAATAGCATTTATAACAAGCGGATACCAGGCTGAAGGAAATCTCCCGCCAGGCGGAGAAATTCCAATTAGGAGTGTATTGGGATTGTGACGGAACGCCTCGTCAAGGGTTCCATATACCGGGATGTCACCTCCAAAACCAAGCACGGCTTCAACTGTTTTACCGGCATTGGCCGAATCTATGACCGCAACAACTTCTTCATTAAGATAACGAATAGTGCCATTTGCCATCTTAGATGTCAGTGGTCCAAATTTCTTTTCAGCAAGGATTACAATTCTTCTTTTCATATTTCCAAGATAAAAAAAAATAATGATTTAAGCAATTTTGTAATTTACCGAATTTTTCGCAGATAGGGTTTGATCAATTTTAAAGTCTTTTTGCCTATACCTTTTACATTTGTCAGATCATCTACTGATTTAAATGGTCCATTTGTATTTCGATACTCAATTATTCTATTTGCCATCTTCGGCCCAATTCTCGGCAATTTTTCCAACTCTTTTTCATTCGCTATATTAATATCTATTGAACCTTTCTCAATTTTTGCAGCAGATTGTGATTTGTCAGAGGCAACACCATGGGTATTAGTTGTCTCTCTAATATTATCTTGCACACTCTTCTCAGGGGGAGGAGGTCTATGACTCAGGCGTGAAAATACGCTGTCTGATTTAGAATAGTCGATGATTGCTGGCTTTTCACTATACGATCGAATCACATAAAATAACCCGGCAAGGATGATGATACCAGAGATTATGAATATAGTGCGTTTTTCAGATGGCGTTAGATCCAACATTGCTTTTTTATTCGTAGTTTTTCAAATATTCAGAGCTTCTTTAAATTTCTCAAATATATTTTTATGGCCATTCGGCGAAGGTTTAAGATTTTCAAATTTTTCCAGGTCTTTTATTTTATCTTTTTCCTCTGCACTCAACCGTGTTGGTATATAGACCTGTACTTGTACCAATTGATCACCGATTCCTGCCCCATGTACATTCGGGATACCTTTGTTCCTCATACGCAATATCTTTCCTGCCTGCGTCCCGCCAGGAATATTTATCTTCGCCTTACCGGTTAAGGTTGGAATCTCAAGTGAACTGCCCAATACCACTTGTGGATAGCTTACAGGCAATACCATTATCACATCGTTACCCACTCTTTCAAAAATGGGATGTTTTTGTTCCTCAATATATACAATCAGATCCCCGGGAGGACCATTATGTTTGCCTACGTTTCCTTCACCTTTCAGCGGAATATAGTTACCCGAAGTAACTCCGGCCGGAATGTTAATTTCAATATTTTTTTGACCACTAACACGTCCATCTCCATTACATTTTCGACACGGAGCAGAAATAATATTTCCCTGTCCGTTACATCTGTTACATGTTGTTACATTGATCATCTGACCAAACAGTGACTGGATTACTTGTCTCATCTCACCCGTGCCATGACAAACCGGACATTGTACCGGTCTTGAATCTCTGGCGGATCCACTACCATTACATTCGTCACAGATCACATACTTTTTCACTTTAATTTTTTTCGTTATCCCGGTTGCTATCTCCTCCAGCGTCAGACGCAGCCTTAATTGTAAATCTCCGCCCCTATTATCTGCTCGTCTCCTTTGTCGGGATCTTCCCCCAAAAATGTCGCCGAATCCCCCACCAAAAATATCTCCAAAAGCACTAAAGATATCTTCAATATTGCTGAAACCGCCAAAATCTCCCGCCCCGGAGGTTGCAGAATGTCCAAATCTATCATATCGTGCACGTTTATTCTGATCACTTAAAATTGCATAGGCTTCAGCAATTTCTTTAAATTTTTCCTCCGCCTCTTTGTCGCCAGGATTCTTATCCGGGTGATATTGAATAGCCAGTTTGCGATATGCTTTTTTTATCTCATCCTGAGAGGCATCACGTGATACCCCTAAAACTTCATACAAATCCCGTTTGGTAGTCATTTAACTATCTAATTCCTTATTTTGCTACAATAACCTGTGAGTGTCGAATAACTTTTCCGTTTAATCTGTAACCTCTGAGATGCTCTTCGATAATCTTTCCACTTTCAACATTCTCTTTTTCGATTTGCATAAGTGCATCATGTTGGTCAGGATCAAAATCTTCACCTTCTGCCGGGAGAGGCCCCAATCCTTGTTTTTCCAATATACCCAGCATCTTTTTTTGAATTAATTCGGTTCCTTCCAGGAGAGAATTTACTTCTTTGCTTTGTTTGGCATGATCTAAGGCACGTTCCATGTCATCTAATACGGGCAATAATTCGGTAATTAGTTTCTCATTGGCATTTTGGACCCGTTCAACAAACTCACGTTCGGTTCTTTTTTTATAATTATCAAATTCAGCAATCTTTCGTAGTAATTGATCCTGTAAGTGTTCTTTTTCTTCTTTTAATTTTTTTATTTCAATCAGATTTTTATTTGGTTTTTTTGAGGATGACCTTTTTTTATCTCCCACGTTTGTTTTCGGTTTAACAATATCCTCTTTTGTCATTCTTCTCTCCTTTTATATTTCCATAAGAGCATAAAAAGGGCTCAATAAATATGAACCCTTTTTTGAAACATTTTTATATGTATCAGACCGTTATTTTGACTGAAGAATAGTAGTAACAAATTTTGCGGTAAAATCCACTATGGGAATCACGCGTCTGTATACCATACGTGTTGGTCCAATTACTCCTAAAACACCATCGACATCTCCCATCTTATATGGTGCTGTAATGATACTACAATTCTGAACCAACTCCTCTTCATTCTCATCCCCGATAGTTATTTTTAATTCCGGGGGCATGGTTCTTTTTTCCATGAGGTGAATTATAATGTTTTTTTCTTCAAACAACTCTATCAAAGTAGAAATTTTATTCACGTCTGAAAACTCGGGGTAATTTATTATATTAGATGCACCGGAATAGATTAAATTTGAGTAACGGGTAAAATCGAAGAGTTTATCGGCTGAGTCAATAAACAAACGAATCAATCCGGATTCCTCATTTACCAGATCATGCAACCGGTCACTAAATGAATTTTTAATCTCGAGTATTTTTAAGCCTGCAAGACGTTCATTTATTACCTGAATAACTTTCTTTAATAAATCATCAGCTAGATCATGTGTGACTTCAAGCAAAATAGTTTTGGCAATACCATCCTTTATACTTAGAATAACCAGTAGTTTTTCACTTGAGACACGTACAATATCGATCTTTTCAAGAATACTGTCATCAAATTTCGGTGTTAAGACAATGCCTAATAGATTAGAAACCTTCGCAAGTATCTGAAGAGTTTTTTGTAGAATGAAATCTAAATCGCCACTAAAATCACCAATATTTTTTTTGAACAAGATTTTTTCTTCTTCTAAAAGCTCAGCTAAATCAACAAGGTTATCGACATAGTGTCTATACCCCTTGGTAGTTGGCCTCCGGCCGGCAGATGTATGGGGATGATCCAAATATCCTTTTTCTTCAAGATCTGCCATTACATTTCGAATCGAAGCAGGGCTCAGAGTCTTTTTCTGCCTCTTTGAGAGCGCACGAGAACCTACAGGGTTTCCTGTAAGCACAAATTGCTGAACCACCGATTCCAGTATTTCCTGTTCCCGTTCGGTAAGAACATTAACTGACATATACCTTACACCTCTACTAATTTGCCATGAAATTTAGTACCTATTCCTTCGCAAGTCAAGATTCTACTATGTTCAACTACAAACACAATCACTTGGTTTCAATGAGAAAAACACCAGAAAAGTGTAAGTAACTAACTATATAATTCTTATATATTTACCGACACTCAAATAGGCGCTAAAAAGTCCAATAATCATGCTAAAAAGTATGAGACCAACAAAGATGAGTGGATGAGATATAATATAGGGATAAATATAGATCTGTATCAGCTTCATACTATAATAGATGGCTAGCGATGCTAAGATACCACCCAAAAATCCCTGGAGGATACCTTCGACCAAAAATGGTTTTCTAATAAACCCCTCGGTTGCCCCAATGAGACGCATAATATGAATCATATCTTTACGGGCATATATGGTTAATCGGATTGTGTTAAAAATCAATCCGATTGCAATTATAATTATCACCAATCCTATTAACATAGCCATTATATATACAATTTGCACGTATTTATCAATTTTCTCAAGCAGTGGTTTTTTATAAAAGACTTCATCCACATTTGCCATTAGTTCCAATCGATTTTTTAATTTGCTTATGGCTGCCGGCGTTAGGTACCCCTCATTAAGATGAATGATAATTGACGAGGGAAAAGGATTAAATTCAAGTACTTCATATACATTCTGGCCAAATTCTTCCTGAAAACGTTGGGCTGCATTATCCTTGCTTATGTATTCTATTTCTCTAACAGCTTCCAATTTTGTGATTTTGTTTTTCAACTCTTCAATCTCTTTGTCCGTGCTTCCGGTTTCAACAAACAATTCAACCTCAATTTTTTCTCTGAGAAATCCCAACCAGCTCTGTAAATTGATTGTAAATACAACAAACAATCCTGTTAAAAAAATTGTAAGCGCGATTGAAGAAACAGAGAGAGTGGTTGCCAAACGTGCTTTAAAAAATCCCTTAAATCCCTCATTTATGCTAAATAGAAAACTCATTCTTCTCTCAATTCTCCGTTTAACATACTTAAAGTTTGATGTGGAAATTGTTTAATGAGCGAATAATTATGGGTCGCCATTAAAACCGCTGTACCGCGTTTGTTAATGCTTTCGAGGATCTCTAATATTTCAATGGCAGATTTTGGATCAAGATTTCCCGTTGGTTCATCTGCCAGCAATATAAATGGTTCATTTACCAGTGCCCTGGCGATTGCAACCCGCTGCTGTTCACCTCCTGACAATTCCCTTGGATAATGATTTCTCCGATTCCCAAGACCTGCCTCATTTAATACCCGTAATACTTTTTTCTTGATAATAGATGACGGAGCACCTGTGACTCGTAAAGCAAAGGCCACATTCTCAAACACATTCCGGTCCGGCAATAATTTGAAATCCTGGAACACAATGCCTAGTTTTCTGCGGATGAAAGGAATTTCACGCAATTTAATCTTAGCCGAACTATACTGGTTTATAATTACAGTACCTGAATCCGGGAATTCATCAAAATAAATCAATTTTAAAATACTCGATTTGCCAACACCGGTTGGACCAATAATATAAACAAATTCTCCCTTGTTTATATGAAAGGTGATGTGGTGAAGAATCCATCTATCACCATATTGAAGATCTACATTAAAAAACTGTATCATAGTTGGCGCTTACTATCTTGATATTGTTTAAATTATGAGGATTTTTCCTAATTTTCTAACAATTTTTCTATAATTTGGTACAAAGAAAATGGATTCTTCCCAGACGACTGTTTGCTTCTTCATGGGAAAAATCAATGAGTGAACCTACCTCTCCTCCTGAATGATCTATAAGATCAAGTATATAGTCTCCCCAGTGGATATAATCGACGTGATCCATTAAACGATCATAAATCGCCGCCAACTTAGTGTAAGGTTTTGTCGTTTCCATAATTTCAGGTTAATCTTGAGTCCATCTCATAATGTATCTTCAAATACTTTTGTTTGCAATTCAATTTTATTGCTGCTAAACTTTTATATTTAGATATCGTATATCGACATTAATTCAGGAAGTGCTTTAACAGATTAATACTCCCTGAATGTAAAAACGTAAGAGAAATATTACGAGACGGTTGTCAGATGTTTACATTTATCAATGCTTCTATATTGGCTTTTATTTTTGCAATCGCAATACCATTATTTATTCATTTGTTTAATAAACAAAGAAAAAAGAAAATTAAGTTCAGCAGCATTCGCTTTCTGAAACTGCTAGAAAAGCAACGTTTGAAGCGTATAAAAATTTATGACTATTTATTAATCCTACTACGTACTCTGGTGATACTCGCCTTAATCCTCGCCTTTGCCCGACCAACCCTGACAAGTAAGCCTGTTTTTTCGCCACAAAGTGCAAGAACCACTTCGGTTATAATACTTGATACAGGGATCAATATGCGCAGATATGATGACCTTGGAAACCGTTATCTCCGCGCACAATCTATTATGAATCGTTTACTGGAAAGATTCAATCCTGAAGATGAAATTTTTATTGTTAAATCGACCCATCCGGATCAAATTTTAAATAAGCAGTCTTCCATCAAAGAAACAACCGGATCCTTTATGCATGGTAAATGGTCCACCTCCTTCATTGAAGCTATGAAAATTTTTAAAAACTATCCAAACTTTAACCAGGAGCTTCATATTATTTCAGATTTTCAATTTCAGGAAAATACTTTCGAATCTGTTATTAATAAAATTGCGGGAATCCGAATTTTTCTCATTAAAATTGGCTCCCAGCAGATTTCAAATCTGGGTATAGATACCCTGGAGGTTAAAAATCAAATCTTTGAGATCAATAAACCTATTCAACTTGAAACCCTGATAATAAATTCTACACCTGAAAAAACCGAACCTGTTGAGGTTCATTTATTTGTAAACCAGCAACGAGTAGCACATAGAAGAGTTCCAATTGAGCCTATGAGTATGGAAAGAGTTGCCCTGTCATTCTCACCCAAATCTGTCGGTTATGTGAGTGGTTATATTGAAATAAATGATGATGATCTTTTAGCCGATAATCGATATTACTTTGCGTTAAAAATTCCCTCCGGAATAAAATTACTTTTTATTGATGATAATCCTTCTGTTTTTCTTAAAGCTGCTTTAGCCTCTCTTTCTGATCAAACTGACGTTCAGATAACGATGGAGAGATATAATTCATGGGCAAGGCAAAATTTTCAAAGTTACGATATTCTTATACTAAGTAATTTTTCTGTGCTGGATCCTTCTGTTATTCAAAGATTGAAAAATTATCTTGATAATGTGGGGTCGATTTTGCTGATACCTGGTATGGGTACAATACCTGCAGAATATAACCGTATGGCATCTGCCCTGGGCATATCATCCCATATGAAAGACTTGCAAAAAACAACCAGGAACGACGAGTTTTACTATTTAAAAGAGCCCAATTTAAACCATCCACTATTTACTGGTCTGTTTCGATTGAAAAATCCAGAGTTATCAAAACCAAAATTTTACAGATATTTTAAATTTTCTGTATCTTCAAAAGACCAGATAATTCTGGCTTATCAAAATAATGATCCCTTTTTGATAAGGGCCGATCATAATCAGGGCTCAGTCTTTATAATGAGTAGCTATATCGATGATGGATGGACAGACATTCAATATCGAGGAATTTTTCTCCCTCTTTTATCAAGAATATTTCATTTTGGCGCTTCACATGCCTCACAGGTTCAATCGTCCACCCTGGTTGAAAAAGAAAAAATTGTTACTATAAATTATGCTTCTCATACCGGTGATTTTTATTTAAAATTACCCGATGGAGAAAAAAACAGAATTGTTCCATGGCAACAGAATCAAAATTTACATTTTCATATGAACAATCTGAAAATTCCTGGTTTATACCATATTCTTGCCGGTGATAACACTATTTCTACCATTCCCGTCAATGCGGAAATTCACGCTATTCATCAGCCGTATATTGATCTGGAAAAAATTGAAAAGATTGAAACCGTTCGTATATTCTCTGAGAAGGATAATTTTGAGGAAGCTATAATACAAGCCCGCTTTGGATTTGAACTATGGAAACTCTTTATAATTTTAGCCTTATTATTAATGGGGGTAGAATTATTTATTATAAAAAAAATGGAGGGTAAAGTTCAGAAAATGAAGTAGAATTATCTTTCACTAATTTTTATCTAAAACCTCACGTACTTTTTTTGCCAATGTTTGAATTGAGTACGGTTTTTGCAAAAAATAAATTTCCCTGTCAAGAGAACCACTATTCACAATATGGTCCTCTGTATATCCTGATGTAAATAAGACACGTACTTCGGGAAAAATTTTTCCAACTTCAAGCGCCAATTCCTTTCCATTCATCTCGGGCATGATTAAGTCAGTAACAATCAGATCTATCTTCATTCCATTTTGATTAAGAATTTCAAGAGCCTTTTTTCCATTTATTGCTTCATGAACAGTATAACCAAAATCATTAAGAGCCGTACCGACAAAATTGCGTACACCATCATCATCCTCCACAACCAGAATAGATTCCTGCCCCGAAAAGGCCGCTTTTGTCAGCGCCTGGGTTTCATCCGGGGCTTTTTCCTCCTCTGTTGCCGGCCAGTAAATCTTAACTCTGGTTCCCAGTCCTGGTTCACTAAAAGCATATATACTACCATTGTTTTGTTTGACAATACCATATACTGTAGACATCCCTAGTCCTGTTCCCAATCCTTTATCTTTTGTTGTAAAGAAGGGTTCAAAAATTTTCTCCCGGATTTTTTCTTCCATTCCGGTTCCGGTATCACTCACCGTAAGAACGACATGTAATCCTATTTTACTACCGGTATGTTTGGCTACAAACGCCTCATCAATTACCGTTTGACCTGTTTCGATTATTATCTTTTTATCTGCCGCAACGGTTCCCTTTTCATTTATTGCATCCCGGGCATTAACAATCAGATTCATTAATATTTGCTCAATTTGGCCTGGATCTGCTTTTATCAGAGGAATTCCCTCTCCTAAATTAGATTCTATACCTATATCCTCGCCAATAAGCCTGCGCAGCATTTTATCTAAACTGGATATCACACGATTAATTTCAATAATTTTAGGGGCGTAAATCTGTTTCCGGCTAAAGGCCAGAAGCTGACTTGTAAGAGTTTTTGCTCTCTTTCCGGCACTCAAGATCGAAATAATATCTTTATGAGAAGAATGGTTACTTTCTAATGCCATCATGGACATTTCGGCATGTCCATTAATAACGGTTAATAAATTATTGAAATCATGGGCGATACCACCTGCCAGTGTACCAATGGCTTCCATCTTCTGTGACTGGCGTAATTGTTCTTCCAATCTTCTCTGGTCGGTTATATCCATTTGGATACCCCAGATGGCATGTAATTCCTCGTCTTTTATAGCACCAAAATAAGATTTTCTAAAGTAATGTATATTTCCCTTCGAGTCCTTTTCTTCCGTTTCTAACATCTCTGTTTGAAATCCATTCGATACAAATTCTTCAAAACATTCCGTGGAATCATCAAACTCTACAATAAATTCCCTTGGATATTTTCCGATAATGTCAGTTCGTGAATCAAAATCATACATTTTTGCTTCGGCATCATTACAATCTGTAAATATTCCTCCCTTTAGAATTAATTCAGCTATTTTCTTTGCCGGAAGATGTATGGGTATGGGTTGGGGAAACTCTAATTTCCATATACCAACTAGACTATTTTGAATAAAACTTTCGTACTGCAAGTTTAATTCATGTACTTTCTCTTCTGTTAGTTTCCGTTCCTCCACTTCCTTTCGAAGATCATTAAAAAGTTGTGCATTTTTAAGTGCAGCGGAAGCATAAGTTGCAAACGTCTCGGCCAAAGCAAGTTCTTCATCAGTAAAATCTGTCTTCATCCGGCTGAGACACATCGCCCCGATAACTTTTTCCTCAAGATGAAAAGGGGCAACCATAATTCTTTCTTCCTGTTCTTCCGGTGTATTGGGTATCTGGTGACCAATAGAATCCGGTCCGGTTTCATTAAAGATCAATCCACGTTTTGAGATAACAGCCTGGCCGGTAAAACTGTTATTTATATCTATTGGAGTCGATAATACTTCCTCCTTGTAATTGGGATCTATGGCTACGACAGGTCTCAAAGTTTTTAAATCCGGTTCTAAAAGATAGATTGCACAACTTTGAGTGTTCAGGGTATCCATAATTCCGTTGCCGATTTCATTAAGAACTTCTTTTATATCCAATATTCCGGTAAGATGCCGGACTGTTTTTAGTAGATTTTCCTGTATAAAACTTTTCTTGATTAATTCTTCTTCTGCACGTTTAGGTTCGGAAATATCCTGAGCAATGCATAAAATTCCATCCTGTCCATCGGGAAGAGATATTTTTTTCTCATTTAACTCCATATAACAACAGCTACCGTCTTTTCTGAGGCTTTTAACAACATGCTTCAAAAATTTCCCTGAAATCAAAGGCTTTAAATTACTCTCTACCAAATCCGCGAAATCCGGATGTACAATTATTGCAACATTTTTCCCAACCAACTCCTCACGGTCATATCCTAACGACTGACAGAAGGCAGGGTTTGCATCAAGAATTCTCCCTTTGTCATCTTCCAGTAATATTCCACTAGGTGAGAGATTAAATAGTGTATGATAATGCTCTTCTCTTTTAAAGAGAGTGTGTTCAACCTGTCTGCGTTCTTCGATATTTCTCAAATTTGCCTGAATGGCAACTATCTCTGAATTCTCTTTAATCGGGACCGCTCTCACTTCATAGGGTATTGTTTTACCCTCCTTGGTAATACCATCTATTTCAAACATTGGTGTGGTTTTACCTGAAATCACTTTTTTTAAATGTTTGAAAGTCTTTTCAGCGGAGTTTTTTGTCAATATGCCACAGGTTGCTAAATTTTTACCAATGATTTCCTTTCGGGAATAGCCACTTTCTTTTTCAAATCTATTGTTGATCTCTAAGAATATTCCTTTTGGGTCGATTACTGCAATTAAATCAGCAGCATTGTGGAAATAATCCATATAACTATCGGCGTTCGCATTCGCATGTCCTGCATGTATTTTATCTTTTAATGCAGACTCCAGCTCTTTAACACGTTTCCGCAAATTCTGTAATTCAATCATTATGTGCGTATTTTGTTTATTCTGAACATTCATAAGGAACTCAAGTTTTACATGTAATTATGAGCAGTCAAACTCAGGGTGATAGTTATAATTACTTTTCATATGTGCAATCTTTTTTATGATGCTTATACTACAGTGATATATATAACTCCCAAATATCAGTTTTATCGTACCAATAATAAAACCAAAATCGGATTTACGTTTATAATCGGAATAAACAGGTTAAACCTGAGAAAATATTTGTTTTAGTGGGTGTTGATATCATTCAAAATTTTTTCCTAAATTACATTTTTATCATAATCCAGGTCGAATTCAATCGACGTTGTACCGTATTTGATCACTGACAGACAGATTTGGGCTAAATGTAACTGTATGTATAAGCAGATAATTCGTGAAAACCGAGAAATCTAAATATATTACCATAGGAGTTGAACCATGGATAAAACATATTTTTTTTATTTTTTTACATTTCCCTTTTTGTTTTTCTTATTAGCCTGTCAGACAAACATGCCATATTCTTTATCCGAAGAGGGATTACAAAAATTTATCACTGAGTATGAAAAGGTTGTTGAGCCGCTGATGACCGATCGTAATAAGGCAGAATGGAATGCTTACACCTCAGGGAAGAAAGAATTCTTTGATGCCACAACTGATTTTTCTCTGCAAATTGATTCTGTACATCAGAATAATGACCACTTTTTGTATTTAAAAAAACTGAGGGAGGAGAAATTAATAGGTGATCCAATACTAAAGCGACAACTGGATATATTGTATACTGAATACCTGGAGGGACAGATAACTCCCGATCTAAACCGGGAAATCACAGAATTAGCCTCAAAAATTGAAAGTATTTTTGCCACTTTCAGGACAACGGTTGATGGTAAGACCTACACAGATAACCAGGTGACAAATTTTTTAAAAACAGAAAAGAATCTAAAGTTTCGTGAACAAATCTGGCGTGCTCAAAAATCGCTGGGTGATGAAGTTTCTGATCATATTAGAACACTGGCAAAATTGCGGAACAAGGCTGCCCAGGAGCTGGGTTATAAAAATTACTTTTATATGGCCATGGATAGCCGGGAATTAGATTCTGAGGAAGTTACGGCAATTTTTGATGAACTTTATAAGCTAACCGAAGAACCCTACACACTCTTGCATAATGAGATTGAGATAGTATTTTCTCAAAGATATGGTATCGATCCGGAGGATATTCGTCCGTGGCATTATGAAGATCTGTTTGCTCAAAGTGCCCCGGCAATTTTTGAGATAAATCTCGATCATTATTATAACAAAACGAATATACCTGAAACTGCTAATTCCTTTTATGTTTCTGCCCGGATTCCGGTGAAGGATATTCTGGACAGGAGTGATCTTTATGAACGAGAGGGGAAAAACCAACATGCATATTCATTTTGCATAGATCGGAAGCAGGATATTCGCATTCTATGTAATATTGTACCAAATGAACGCTGGATGGAGACGATGCTTCACGAGCTTGGACATGCCATTTATGATAAATATATTGATCAAACACTGCCTTTCCTGTTACGAGAGCCTGCCCATCCCTTTACAACCGAAGGTGTTGCCATGTTCTTTGGTAGTTATTCTTCAAATGCTAATTGGATGCAGTTGGCTCTGCAAATTTCCGAGAAAGAGAAAAGGAAAATAGAAAAAGTAACCCGTGCCAATCTTCGTCTTTCAAAATTGATTTTTGCTTGTTGGAGTATGGTCGTATTTAATTTTGAGAAAAATTTTTATCAGAATCCCGATCAGGATTTGAATAAACTATGGTGGGAACTTGTAGAGAAATATCAACTGATAAAACAACCAGATAATCCGGTTGGGACAGAATGGGCAACTAAAATTCACATTGCCACTTATCCTGTCTACTATCAAAACTATCAACTAGGTGAACTTTTTGCCTCACAGATTCTTAATTATATTGCTGAAAATTATTACAATAGTGCAAATATAGATCAGGTGATTTTTTGGCAAAAACCTGAGGCCGGTGATTATTTAAAGGAAAAAGTATTTGCCACCGGTAAGAAACTCCCCTGGAACGAAATGATCAAGGACGCAACCGGGGAGTCGTTAAACGCCCGTTTTTTTATTAAACAATATGTGACAACAATGTAGATTTCCATTTTAAATAGTATGGTCTGCAAAAATTTTAAATATAATTTAGTTGAAAGGATCTTTAATGAAAATTTTTTCATTTATATTACTTTTTTCTATTTTACTTTTTTACGCATGTGATAAAAAAGTGGAATACACATCAAAACCATCCTGGATTGCCATGTCTGAAGAGAAAATGAAAAATGAATTAAGTGCCAAATACGGGAAGGAACAAGCAAAGCGTATTCAAACGGGAATACAACAAGTAAGTGATTATTGGCGTGTAGATGATGGTGATTCTGAAACTTTTGAATCATTTATTCGCACTAATTTTGCCGGAGATCAGGAAACCTTAGAGGCTATGTTTAGCCGGTTCCAGGAACATCTTGAAACTCTTAACGGTCATTTGGATAGGATAGTTTTAAATTTTCGGGAACAAGCTGATCTGGATCGGGGGAATATACATCCTTTCGATGAAATTTTTGCTGCCTACGCCCCTGGTGCTCACATTACTGATGACTTCTTTAATAATAAGCTGGCCTTTATTGCCTTATTAAATTTTCCCTTAAGTACTCTTGAAGAAAGATCCACTGATGGTATGTCCTGGACACGCCGGCAGTGGGCCGAAACCAGGCTTGTCTCAGCTCTCTATATGCGAATTCCAGCTGAAATCAGTCAGGAAATATCGCGAATTTCCTCAGAATCAGAACAATATATTGCCAACTACAATATATGGATGTATCATTTGCTGGATCAGGATGGGAAGAGATTATTTCCTCCGAAAATGAGATTGCTTTCTCACTGGAATCTCCGCGATGAATTAAAAGCGCATTATGCCCGCGGTAACGATGGACTCCCAAATCAACAAATGATTCAAAGGGTTATGGAAAGAATTGTGGATCAAACTATTCCTGAAATTGTAATCGATAACCCAGCAGTTGATTGGAATCCGTTCTCGAATAAGGTTACACCGGCTGATGTGAATGATTCGGAAATAGATGTTTCAATTTCAGCGGATATTTCCGATAAACCGGAACCAAATACACGTTATTTAATGCTTCAGAAGAATTATATCGCTCAAAAATCAGCAGATCCTTATTGGCCGACCATGCCAAATTTTATTCAGCGGCGTTTTGATCAGGGCCGGGAAATACCTGAAAAGCGGGTTAAGGAGATATTTGACTCCGTTCTTACTTCCTCGTTATTTGCAAAAGTGGCAGAATTAATCCGGGATCGATTAGGTCGAAGCCTGGAACCTTTTGATATCTGGTATAACGGTTTTCGACCCCGATCAAATTTTTCTGAGGAGCGATTGGATAAAATAGTATCAAAAAAATATCCTGATGCCTCTGCATTCAAAAAGGACATTCCCCGGATGCTAAAAAAGCTGGGTTTTTCACAAGATCGAATCCATGAGATCGCTCAATTGATCGAGGTTGATCCGGCCCGCGGATCCGGTCATGCCTGGGGAGCTCAGATGCGGGGTGCTACAGCTCATTTACGCACGCGAATTGGTCCTGAGGGAATGGATTACAAGGGGTATAATATCGCTGTACATGAGCTGGGTCATAATGTCGAGCAAGTAATTTCATTAAATAATATTGATTATTCTCTTTTAAATGGTGTTCCCAATAATGCCTTTACCGAAGCAATGGCTTTTGTTTTTCAGGCGCGGGATCTTGAGCTTCTCGGACTGGAAAAGCAAGATGCACACAGTGAGGCAATGAGAACAATAAACGATTTTTGGACCACCTGTGAAATAGCCGGTGTCGCACTTGTTGATGTCGCGGTCTGGCACTGGATGTATGATCATCCTCAGGCAAAACCTGAGGAACTTCGTGATGCCACACTTAGAATCTCTAAAGAAGTATGGAACAAATATTTTGCTCCCGTATTCGGAAAAAAGGATGTCTATTTATTGGGCATCTATTCACACATGATTTCCTATCCATTGTATCTGGCTGATTACCCACTGGGACATTTAATTGCCTATCAGATAGAGGAAAAAATGAAATCTGCCGGATCTGTCGGAGAAGAATTTGACCGGATGGCCAGAATCGGAAATGTCGCTCCTGATCTTTGGATGATGGAAGCCACCGGGGCCAAAGTCGGACCGGAAGCTTTATTATCAGCGACTGGAGGAGCATTAATTGAAATTAAGAAGAATTAAAGTTTTCAATTTGTCTTTAGGGTAACTGAACCACATTTAGCCTTATTGTTTTTTTTCGCAGCCTTAGGAATGCGAACCTGAACTGAAGTACCAATGTTATAATCACTATCGACCAGAATTCTTCCGTTCATATCCTTTACGATACCAGAAACGATGGATAGCCCCAGACCGGTTCCAACACCAAGATTTTTTGTTGTATAAAAAGGATTAAAAATATTGTTTTTCTGTTCCTTACTCATACCAATACCGTTATCCTGAACTTTTAAAACAATATCATTGTTATCCCGATATGTCTGTATTTTAATTTCTTTATTAAATGACTGATTCATTTTCTTCTCTTTTTCGAGCAAAGCATCTTTTGCATTTGATAACAGATTAAATACAACTTGCTCGTATTTATATGGATTTCCCTTTATTTGACCAATTCTATTGTTTAGTTTGGATTGAAATAAAATTCCTTTTTTCAAATATTGTTTTCCAACCAATGAGAGGGCATTTTGTATCACCGTTGATGTTTTAAAATACTCATCGATATGATTTTTTTGTTGACTGGCAAATATTCTCACATGATCGATGATGTTTCTTATTCTATCGATTCCCTGATATATCTCAAAAATATTTTCTTTCAATGATGAACTTTCAACTTTCATATCTCGAATATCCAAATCAAGCGATTCAGTGGATAGTTTAATAGCTTGTAGTGGTTGATTAATTTCATGAGCCATGCCCGCTGCTAATTCTCCGAGAGAAGATAAATTTGCCTGATGAAATATTATCTCTTGTTGCTCCTGCTGTTTTTTCAAAGCATCCTGAACTTTCTTTTCTAAGAGAATGTTTGCTTTCTTTTTAACCTTATAGCGATTATAACTAAAAAATCCAATAATAGATACGATTGCAAGACTTAAGTAAGAAAGCCAGTTTTTTAAATTACTTTTCTCAATTTCAAGATTTTGGATTTCTATTTTATTTTTGAGCAACTTATTCTTTTTTTCCCGTTTTCCGGTTTCATAACGCATTTGCATTTCGGCGATGTGATGACTGCTTGTAGTAAAAATGCTATCGTTTAAATGGGTGAATTCTCCTAGATATCTATATGCTTTTTTATAATCGTTCATCGTCGCATAATAATCAGAAAGAGCGGTTAAACTTTCCTGGACCAAATCCTGGGCACCTATTTTTCTTGCATCATCAAGACTTTTATGTAAATATTTTTTAGCGATATCATTTTTTCCCATTTTTGCATAAATGACTCCAAGATGATTTATTATTTTTGTTTGCCGGTATTTTTGATCGATATTCTCTATCACCTTCCAGGCTTGTTTATAATTTTCAAGTGCTTTCTCATACTGAATTCTTTTTAGATAAATATTTCCCATCAGATCAAAAGCGCGTGCGATTCCAACTTTATTTATTATCGCTTTTTGAACCTTAAGTGTTTTTTTAGCAATACTCAATGCAGTATCATTTTCTAATAATTGAAGATATACTTCTCCAGATTGATTAAGAAAACTTCCCATGAGATATTTATCATTGATACTTTCTGCAATATCAAGTGCTTTGTTATTGTATTTTATTGCCATAGAAAAATTTTTTAATTTCTCGTAAATTACTCCTATTGCATGATTACTCATAGCTAGATATTCAAGCTGCTGTTTTTCATCCGCAATTTTGATTGAATTTAAAAGATAATCTAAAGCTTGATCATATTTAGAGGTAGCCATATAGACAGCACCTATTCCATATAATAATCGAGCTTTTTTATCTTCAGTGTTCAATTTTATATACTCTGAGAGTGAGGAGTCTAAATAACCTAAAGCTAATTCATACTCTCCTTTTAAGTAATGAATTATTCCCATTCCATCCAATGCTGTGGCAACCCATTCCCTATCATCAATAATTATACTAGTTGATAACATTGCTTTATAGTACTCCAATGCCTCATTATAATCTGAGAGACTATAGCAAATGAACCCCATATCAAACAGGGATAACAAATATTTTTCTATGTTTTCATTTTTACTAAATATCTCCGTTGAATATTTTGAATATTCTAGTGCTTCCTCGTATTCGTCTTTAATTATATAAACTCGTCCAATTAAATATGCTGAATTCGCAGAAAGTGTTTCACTATCGAAAAACTTAGCTAATACCATTGATTTTTTAGCAAAATATAAAGCTGTATCTACATTTATATGCAAATATTGTTCTGCTAATGCATTTAATATTTTTATCTTTTCAGGTCCATCCGTCTTTTTTACTTCTATTTTTAGACTATTAATGTCTGTATTAGTAAAAAGGATTACTGGTGACAGAAAAATCATGAAGATAATTTTATTCATGACAACTCCTTTTCATAAATTATAATCACTTTTATACATAAATCTATATAGAATAAATTTGTTCTAAATTAAGATACTATTCATTCAAATCTATGATTTAAGATCTTACAATGTTGGAAATTAATTAAATGAAATAACAGTTTACGTACTTTTAATTTCTGCTCAATATTCTAAATTGCCGCACAAATCATGCCAGATATTTAATTTTTAGTTTGAAACACAAAATAAGATATATAAAAATTTTAGCAGAATTTGTGATAAGAGACTAAAAATTGTGTAATTTAATATATTAACCTTGCGATGATTTACTATTGTTATGTCTGATTACGATAGCTTTATTTACGTATATTTTTGATTCAAAATATGAAATTTTATTCCACTGACGAAACTGAAGAAACCTGTGTTTTGATTGGTCTGGTTACTCCCCGGAACAAGAAAAGTTATGTTCAGGAAAACCTCGAAGAATTGGCTGCTCTGGTTTCAACAGCGGGTGGTCAGGTTCAGGAAATATATATCCAGACCAGAGAGGTTTTTGACCGGTCCTATTTTATTGGAAAAGGTAAAGCCCTGGAAATATCATCATATGTTAAGGAGAACTCTGTGGATATCTTGATATTCGATGATGAACTCACCCCGGCACAGGTTCGAAACTGGGAACAACTTACCGACATTAAAGTCATCGACCGTTCAGCCCTCATATTAGATATTTTTGCCGCGCATGCCAGGAGCAGGGAAGCACGTACTCAGGTGGAACTTGCCCAACTGACCTATCTGCTTCCTCGCCTGACCCGTCAGTGGACCCATCTCTCCAGACAGGTAGGAGGTATTGGGACAAAAGGGCCGGGAGAAACTCAATTGGAAACAGACAGACGGTTGGTTCGAACACGAATATCTCATCTGAAAAAGGATTTAGAGCGTATCGAACAACAACGCATAACACAGCAAAAGAATGCCGGGCGCATGAAACGGGTTTCTCTGGTTGGATACACAAATACGGGAAAATCAACCCTGTTGCATGCCCTGACCGGGGCGGATGTTCTAATAGCTGATAAACTATTCGCAACCCTGGATACGACGACACGACGTCTCAGGTTAAATGACCACACGACGGTTTTACTTTCCGACACGGTAGGATTTATAAATAAACTTCCCCATCATTTAATCGCCTCATTTCAGTCCACGCTTGCCCAAACCCGGGAGGCTGATTTATTACTACATATTGTTGACTTAAGTGATCCCTTTTATACTGATCATATCAAGGTGGTTGAGGATATTCTGAAGGATTTAAATATTAACAGGAAACAGAGTATTATAATATTTAATAAGGTTGATAAGATAAGTGATGAGCGGCTTTTTCAATCTGCAGGCAAGGAATTTCCACAAGCATTGTTTGTTTCGGCAACAAAATATATTCGACTGGAAAAAATCAAGTCGCTTTTAAGAACTACATTTCACAAGAGTTAGTGAACAGCAATAATTACTCTATTAAGTAGCCAAAACCTTATATAAATTTCTGAGAAAATAATTTTTTAACACTTAATTTTTCGCTTTTAGTATCCACCAGATTAATGAAACTTATAAAAGTATAGCATTCTGTGTATTAATCCTATATAACCAAAGAACAACTTTATTCAATCATCAGGTGATAAACAATTTCTATATGAATAGATCTCGCATATCATACTATCTGGTAAAGACTATGCTAATTACCAATTTTAATACGCATTACTTTATACAATAAGTAAAATACGAATTAACTTAGATATAAAATTGAACTTACTTATCTATATCGATTTAGATATATAAATTGAAAACTTAGAGTTTCTAGTTTTCCTTTAATCTAATTTATCCGCTAAATTCTTATTTGAATCCATCGCTGGAGGTACCGGTAATTGTGTAGAAGCGTATTTTTGTCCACCTGCTAAATCTATAATCTGAGATTTAATTGTAGGTGAAACCGATCCCATTATGGAGAGCACAAATAAACTTAAAAGAATTATACTAAGATATTTTTTCATCTTTATTTTCTCCTATAAATTTTATAAATATTTTCCTATTTACTACTTTTTAGGTGGTAATTCTGGTTTTTCAAAGGGTGGTATTGCAGCATATTCTGATTTTGAATCTAGAACATTACTTTGATCAATAGCGTTACTTGGAATACTAAATAATATTACTAAAATAACCAACCCTGCGATTATGACACTTATCATCTTTTTCATTTCTCTAATCTCCTCTATATTTTACTAATATTTTTTATTTACTACTTTTTGGGTGGTAATTCTGGTTTTTCAAAGGGTGGTATTGCAGCATATTCTGATTTTGAATCTAGAACATTACTTTGATCAATAGCATTGCTTGGAATACTAAATAATACTACTAAAATGACAATGCCTACGATTATGATACTTATCACTTTTTTCATCTCAAATTCTCCTCTATATTGCTTCTTCCTAACTATAATTTTCATATCCAACATTCAATTCGAAGAAAAATAATAATAATTGGATAAACCCATTAAAATCATCTTTAGACAAAAGGAGATTACGGTATATCTTTTAGGTAAAATAGGCAAAGAATAATCATATAACTTATGATTATAAGTAGGTATTAGATAGTTCAAATTATTTTCTCCCAAGCCCACTATACTATCTGGTGACAGTATTGAAAAATGAATATATAATAAAAGCGAGGCAAATGCAAAATAAAAATGTTTATTGGACAGAGTTTTTACAGTATGAAGGGTGTAATCTAAATTAACAGGGTGGGTAGTATAAATATGGTTGGAATTTTAATGCTATTCCTCTTTGATATAATTAATTTAGAATATCAATTAGTTTCTGAGCGATATTTTCCATCCGGTAGGGTTTTCCCAAATATCCTTTAATTCCCATCTCTTCCAGTTCTTTTTTCTTTTCGAATTCACCAATTCCGGTGGCAATTATAACTTTTACTTCCGGATCAACCTTTTTTAAATTTTCGAAACAAGCCATTCCGCTCATCTCCGGCATCAACAGATCAAGCAGGACAACATCAATTTGATCTTTGTGAAGTTTAAACATATCCAGACCTTCAACACCCGAAGAGGCAAGGAAAACCTTAAAACCCAATAGATTTAACATATCAGAGGCCATATCTCTGATCATCTGTTCATCATCAACGACCAGCACCGTTTTTCCTTCTCCAAAAGGTTCCAGCTTATATTCCGAGGTGCGTGATTTTTTCTCAACTTTTGTTGCGGGCAAAAAAATTGTGAAAACCGTTCCGGATTTGGCTTTACTCCTGACCTCAATCCGGCCGCTGACACTATTTATGATACCATAGACCATGGATAGTCCGAGACCGGTACCTTTTCCCGGACCCTTGGTTGTAAAGAAAGGATCAAATATATACTTTATTTTCTCATTATCTATTCCGTGTCCGGTATCGGATATTTTAAATTTTATATAATCTCCCGGTAGAAGATGTTTATTTTCATCCTGCTCTTGCTCTTCAACCGAAATATTTTCGGCCGAAAAAGTGATTTTGCCTTCTCCTTCAATAGCATCCTTTGCATTGATCGACAAATTCATGATGATTTGCTGGAGACTGGTCGCATCCAGTTTTACAGAATAAAGGTCATCCGGAAAGTTTACGTCGATCTCTATTCTTCGGTCAAATAGTTTTTTTATAATATCTATTGTTTCTCTGGCAGACTGAACAAAATTTACGACCTCTTTTTTCTTATCCCTGTCACTTCGGGCGAAGTTTAATAATTTTTTGACAATTTCAGCGGCCCGGTAAGCCGAATTTTGTATCGCATCCGCCCGGGAATAATTTATATCTTCGGCATTAAGAGTCATCTTGATCAATTCTGCATTTGGAATAATGCCAGTCAGTATATTGTTGAATTCATGGGCAACACCACTGGCCAGCATTCCAATACTCTCCATTTTCTGGGCCTGTAACAATTGCTGCTGCACTTGTTTAATATAGGTCATGTCTTTTATCAAAACAGACATACCAACTACATTATTAGCGGGATCTTTTAAATGGTTAATGGTTAATATAACTGGGAACTTATTGTCCTCAACCGTTGAGAGTTCTATTTCATAATCTTTTAAATAGCCTTCTTTTTCAAGAGCTTTTTTTATATAATCTATATGCATTTCTTCACGAACCACATCCTTAAAAAAATTATATTCATTATTTTTATCGCCAATTTCCAGCATTTCTACTGCAGCAAGATTTGCATAGATAAAGTCTCCCTCAATATTAATCGTACAGAAACCGTCCTTTAACTCTTCAATAACGGTAACCAGTCGCGGAACTTCTGATTCACTTTTCTTTAATAGCATTTATTTTCCTGATTTTCCCAGTTTTTGTTTTTTAAAAAGAAAACCCATAGCATCATACCACCTCTTATGCCAAGTTACAATAGCTAAGATTCCAGAAATAATCGCTGCCAATATTAAAATTAGAATATTTAACTTTATAAATATTTCAAATCTATCATATGAGAATAAATATACGCCTAAAAATACCATAACTACTATCGAAATAATTAAGGCTGTTTTATTTATTCCAGAATAAAATGTTATGAGTATTCCTTTTCTTGGCTTATCTATAAATCCATGAAGCATATAATAGTTTTCAATGTAGTTTTCATTCTCCTTTGATTCTGGTTTGTTCAAATAATTCAGCCGAACAATCAAAAGTATAGTAAATATTGTATAAAGTATTGCATTAAAATATTGAGCAAAATATGCAAATAAATAATCGTTTTGATAACTAAATGCATGTAAAATCTCTAAACCTATCAACACAGTATAGACGGAGATAAGTGAAGATAAATGTTCAGAAAATATAAGCCTCGATTGTGTATATTGGTGCCAAAATACTACTAATAAACAAAAGTTGATTATATGCATATAATACGATCTTTTAAATAGAACATCTAATTCATTATAATACTCACCAGAGACGAATATCGGCAAATAATTAATTGTAGAAATTAATGTTGTAAGGATAATTGACCAGAATAGATAATTTTTATTAGTTTTATAAGGATATATGGAAAGAATGAATAAATATAGAGTTAAAAACAACTGAAATGAGGTGAAGTTTATATAATACATATGGTAATTTATATACACCATATGAACTGAAAATAATGAGGTGGTCAATAGATAAATCACTGCGTGTATTATTTCAGAAGTTTTCCAAATCCCTAAAATAATTAAAATTGGCCGATTTATAGTACTTTTTTTTAAATTCATCCAGGCTAAACAAGCAATTATAAAACTAAAATTGATGTTTATATAAAAAATCGGTCTGTTTTCTGTATGTGGAATAAATATTAAAGCTAGACGTAGTAGTATCAAAAATAAAATATCGATAGCCAATATTTTTAAAATAATTTTTAATAAATTATCTTTCATCAATACATTCTCTACAATCTGGAATTTTCCAGATTAAAACATTTATAAAAGTTTGTTTAAATCGATAAAATTTCTTTATGAAGAAATTTTTTGATATTATTTTGTTCTATTCTTTCCTGCTTCATAGAATCCCGGTAACGAATCGTGACCGTGCCATCAGAAAGCGTTTCTGAGTCAACGGTGATACAAAATGGAGTACCGGCTTCATCCATCCGGCGATAGCGTCGACCGATGGAACCGCTGTCATCATAAAATATCCGGTATTCACCTCGTAAGTCATTGGTTATTTTCTCTGCAATTTCCGGCATCCCATCTTTTTTCACCAATGGAAAAATGGCAACTTTTATCGGAGCAACTGCCGGAGCCAGACGAAGTACGACCCGCTCTTCTTCCTCCTCATAGGCATCAACCAGGGTTGTTAATAATGTACGATCACATCCTATCGATGTTTCGATGATATAAGGAATATATCGCTCATTGGCCTGGTCATCAAAGAAGCGCATGTCTTTTCCCGAGTATTCCATATGCCGGTTTAGATCAAAATCTGTGCGGTTATGTATCCCTTCAATTTCATGCCAGCCAAATGGAAACTCATATTCTATATCAAAAGCTGTTTTTGCATAATGGGCCAGTTCATTATCGGTATGCTCATTAAAACGTAATTTTCCCTCCCGGATGCCCAACCTCCGGTACCAGTTCATACGTTTATCTTTCCAGTATTCAAACCATTTTTCATCTTCATCCGGTTTCACAAAATATTGCATTTCCATTTGTTCAAATTCCCGGGTTCGGAAGATAAAATTTCCTGGTGTTACTTCGTTTCTAAATGCTTTTCCTATTTGAGCTATCCCAAAGGGTATTTTCTTTCGGGCACTTTCTCTGACGTTATGGAAATTAACATAGATGCCTTGAGCGGTTTCCGGACGGAGAAATACCTGGTTAGCCGCATCTTCCAGAGGACCCATAAAGGTTTTAAACATCAGGTTAAACGATCGCTGGTCAGTAAAATTAGACTTACATTCATCCGTAATTGGTTTTTTTGTATTGGGACAGATTGCCTCATCCAACTGATCTGCACGGAATCTGGCCTTGCACTTCTTACAATCAACGAGAGGATCTGTAAATCCCTCTACATGACCTGAGGCTTCCCACACCCTGGGATGCATAAGAATACTGGCATCAATACCCTCAATGTCATCCCTCTCATAGACCATTGCTTTCCACCAAAGATCTTTTATGTTCTTTTTTATTTCAATCCCCAGCGGTCCATAATCATAACAGCTGTTGATGCCACCATAGATCTCGCTGCTTTGGAATATAAATCCTCTACGTTTAGTGAGAGATACCAGTTTATCCATAACAGAAATTGTTTTGCTATTTCCCAAATGTCGCTCCTTGATTTCAAAACACCGATTCCAGGGGGTTTTCTTATCATCGGTTAGTTTATGTGATTCATTTACTTTTTTTTAAAAATCATTTAAATAATTTTAACGATGAAAGTTCCAATTTTTCATCTGAATGAAATCTTAGATATGTTAGTAAAAAATCGGTAAAAGCAAACCTGTTATCCAGGCTAATCGAAACGGATGAAAGCCTTTTGTGATTGAGTTTCTGTAGATCGGAAAGAGACTTTCTCGCTGATACAGAAAGTTTCCATCCACTATCGGCAGAAGAGCCACAATTATTGCATATAATGGCTCCTTCCCGAATTGAAAAACCAACTTCTTCCGAAGCTATTGATCTGTTGCAGGTTGTACATATATTAAATTCTGGTCTAAATCCTAAATATGAACTTAATTTTAAAAGAAAATACCAGAACACAATCCTGGGATTGTTTATTTTTCCGATTTCAGATAAAAGTGTTTCTAAAAAATCAAAAAAAACCGTATCAACGGAACCCTCTTTAAAAAAGATATCTGTTAACTCGAGTAAAGCGAATGTATACCCTGTCTTTTCATAATCAGCCCGGATCTTTTGATGGGTGTCCTCTAAAGTGGCTTGTCCTAATATTTGCAACTTGCGGGTTGCCGACATATAAATAATAACTTCAAGAAGATTAATCGACTCCAATATCCCTTGATATTTACTTTTTAATTGTCTGGCCCCTTTTGCAATAACACTCACCTTACCCTCTTCCCTGGTGAAAAGAGTGACAATTTTTGAAGTATCTCTCCAGTTGATAGATTTTAGTACTATTGCTGATGATTTGACCGAAGACATTTTACAAATAATAAGGAATAGAAGCTGTTATAAGCACCAAATATATGAGAAGACCTAAAATATCATTAAAAGTGGTGATAAATGGCCCAGAAGCAAGAGCAGGATCAATATCGGCTCGTTTGAGAAGGAATGGAATCAAACCACCAAACAAAGTAGCCTGGAGAATAACAAGATTCAAGGCGAATCCAATTATCAAACCCATCATATAATTACCGAGCCATAATCCAACGACCAGGAGCATTATCACCCCAAAAATCAATCCGATAAAAAGTGATACCCGAAATTCCCTAAAGAATCTTCTCCATGTACTTTCTACGGATATTTCACCCGTGGCTAAACCTCGAATCACTATAATGGAAGATTGAATTCCACTATTTCCACCCATCGCCATGATTACCGGCATAAAAAATGTCAAAGCTATTATCTGAACTAACGTTCCTTCAAATTGTTGTATAATAAATGCTGCTATCAGCTGACCAACAAAAGCAACCATAAGCCAGGGAAGTCTTACCCAGGATATTTTCAGGAAAGAATCTTCCTGAAGTTCTTCATCGCTGGCACCTGCAAACAGTGATATATCCTCAGATGCTTCTTCCTCAACAACATCAATGATGTCGTCGATTGTAATCTGACCCACTAGCTGATGAGAAGAATTAACCACCGGTAGAGTAACAAGATCATATTTGCGAAAAAATATCGCAACCTCTTCCTGATCCATATCTGTATAAACATATTTAATATCTTTATTTATAATTTTGGAGATTAAAGTCTTGCCCTTTGCCAGCACCAGATCAGTCAGGGAAACACTGCCCAGTAATTTTTCATCATCATTGGTTACCCAGATCGTATGTACCGTCTTCATTTTTTTTCTGACTCTGCGGATCGCTTTTATAGTCTGATTTACGGTGCTTTTATTTTTCACGGATACAAATTCCAGCGCCATAATACCACCGGCTGTATCCTCCTCATAAAGCAAAAGTTCTTTTACATCCTCAGAGATTTCATCCGGGATCTGTTCTAACACACTCTGGGCAACTTCATCAGGCAATTCAGAGATGATATCGGCGGCATCATCAGAATCCATTTTATCGACCAGTGTGGACAATCGTTGTTCTGAAACATCTTCTAAAATCTGATCGACAATTGGAGGATCAAGCTCGGTTAATACCGCACTTGCTTTTTCAGCCGGAAGCAAAGGAAAAAGATATTTCCTTTCATCTTTTTTCAGATCGGTGAGCAAATCTGCAATGTCAGCCGGGTGAAGATCGATGAGAAGATTTAATAATGCACCCTGGTTTTTCTTTTCTATTAGCTCCCGAATACTACTGAGAATTTCTGCAAAATCATTTTCAGATATAAATTTCATAATGTTTATACCATTTTATTAGATATTTCGTTTGTCAATATTTTAAAATCTTCAATTGATAGTTCTTCCGGACGTCTGTCCAATGAAATTGAAGAAATTTCATCTATGTCACTCAAAATTAACAATTTCTTCAAACTGTTACGTAACATCTTTCGTCTGGAAGTAAATCCGGTTCTGACAATTTTTTTAAATAATCGATAGTCAAAGGTTTTATTCTGCAAAATATCAAAATCGAGACAAACAACACTGGAATCAACATTTGGAACCGGGTAAAAATTTTCACGGTTGACATTAAACAGGCGCTGAACTTTACTGTGAAAACCAACAAAAATAGTTAATATACCATAGTCCTTCGTTTTTGTTTCTGC
>JAGLYF010000102.1 GCA_023132435.1 Calditrichia bacterium
AATTATCAACAATTTTAAAAATTATATCAGAGGTGATATTATAAGGAATATTTCCAATTATTTTAATTCGGTCATCTTCAACAAGTTGTTCAAATGATACATTTAGTATGCTATCCTGGATAACGGTAAGATCGGTTGAGAATTTCTCCTCTAACAATTTTGCTAATCGTTGATCAATTTCTATGACAGATAATTTTTTATATTTTTTCTGTATCAGAAGTTCAGTCAGTACTCCTTTTCCGGCTCCAATTTCGAGGATGATATCATTTTCTTTACAGTTTAAAGAATCAACAATTTTTTCCGCATAATATTTATTCTGTAAAAAGTTTTGACCAAACTTTTTCAGAGGTTTAATTTGAGTTGCCATTGATCGCTTAAATGAAAAAGATTTTTTGCATTATCACTGGTAATTTCTGCTAATTTATCAGTGGTAGTTCCCTTAACCTGGGCAATTTTTTCAGCAATATACCTGATATATGATGGTTCATTACGCTTACCTCGAAAAGGAACAGGCGCTAAAAAAGGACTATCAGTCTCCAATAAGAGTTGTTCCAAAGGTACACATTCTATGAGCTTATTATAATTGGTGTTTTTAAATGTGACCGGTCCGGTAAAAGAAACGTGATAATTTAGAGCCAGGATCGATTCAAGAAATTTTATATCTCCGGAAAATGAATGAAACACACCACTTATTTTTTCTGCTTTTTCTTCTTTTAAAACATTATATATATCTTCATGAGCATCTCTGTTATGAATAATAATGGGTAATCCAAGTTTACGGGCAAATCGGACTTGTTTTCGCAAAACATCTTGTTGTTTCT
The DNA here is from genome assembly GCA_023132435.1 of Calditrichia bacterium. Lineage (GTDB taxonomy): Bacteria > Calditrichota > Calditrichia > JAJRVZ01 > JAJRVZ01 > JAGLYF01. The sequence continues at coordinate 822 of JAGLYF010000102.1, forward strand.
CTTTGGGCGTATATAAACGATAATAATCCAGACCTATTTCGCCTATCGCAATTGCTTTATCCCTTTGTGCCATTTTTTCGATTTCATCCAGATCGGTCTCAGACGTATTCATGCAATCATTGGGGTGTATGCCCACAGAAGCATATACTACAACAAATTTTTGAGCCAGGTCTAGTGCATCACCTGATGACTTTATATCCGTTCCAATGGTTATCATCGCTTCAATATCATTTTTTATGGCGCGCTGAATCACCAATTCTCTGTCTTCGTCGTAACTTTCGAATTGAAGATGTGTGTGTGTATCAATAAACATAATAAATTCTCATTATCCGTCTAATCCGGTAATCAACTGATTTTTGCACCAGACTCTATATCGTCAATCGTTGTTAGTAATGTTAATTGACCATTATCTTTTGCGGTAAGTAGCATTCCGTTAGAAATTTCATTCCTGATTTTGGTCGATTCTAAATTTGCGACAATAATTATTCGTTTGCCAATAATCTGGTCAATTTCATAGTGTTCAGCTATTCCCGCCACAATCTGACGATTCTCATTACCAATTTTTATCTGAATTTTCATTAACTTATCGGTTTTGGGTATTCTCTCTGCTTTGACCACCTCTGCTACCCTCAGATCAACCTTGCTGAATTCATCAAAAGTAATCAGGTTTTCTTCTGTTTGAACATCTTCCGCAGGTTTAGCGGGACCTTTCAATTTTTCAATTTCTTTTTCGATAATATCATCCTCTATTTTTGCAAACAATATTTCTGGTTTGTTCAACATGTGCCCTGAGGGGAGGCTAAATTTACCAGAGCTATCCCATTCATTTATTTCTTTACTGTTCGGCAAATTGATCAATTTTTTTATCTTTTCCGCAGTAAACGGAATCACAGGCTCCAATATTACGGATAATGTCTTAATTGTTTCAATACAGAGTGAGAGTGTTGTTGCACATATTTCAGGCTCTGATTTTATGGTTTTCCAGGGCATTTTATCATTAAAATATTTGTTTGCAAACCGGGCAACATCCATCGCTTCCCGAACACCCTGTCGTATTTGAAAATTATCAATATAATGTCCAACTTTTTGAGGTGCTTCAGATAATAATTTCTTTAACTCCTTATCCGAAGAATCTAGTTTTCCTTTATCCGGTACCTGTCCATTAAAATTTTTATGTATAAAGGTCAGAGTGCGATTAATAAAATTTCCCAGGATATCTGCCAGTTCATTATTAAATCGTGCCTGAAAATCCTTCCAGGAAAAATCAGTATCTCTCGTTTCCGGTAATATATTGACTAAACAATATCGTAGTGGATCCGGATCAAAAATTTTAAGATAATCGTCCAGCCACACAGCATAATTTCGACTGGTTGACAGTTTATCTCCTTCAAGATTCAGGAACTCATTGGCCGGTACATTCTCAGGTAGAATAAAATCACCATGTGCCATTAACATCGCTGGAAATATAAGACAATGAAAAACAATATTATCCTTACCAATAAAATGGATGAGCTTTGTATCATCCTGCTGCCAATATTTTTTCCAACGATCCGGATCTCCCTGCTCCCGGGCCCATTCTTTTGTTGCTGATATATACCCAATTGGCGCATCAAACCAGACGTATAATACTTTACCCGATGCTTCGACATCCTGGCTTTTTGCCACATCCTCAGGCACAGGTACTCCCCAGGTCAAATCCCGGGTAACAGACCGGTCTTTCAAACCCTCTGAAAACCAGCTCCGAATCTGACCTAAAACGTTTGTTTTCCATTCGGGATGTTTGTCAATCCATTGCTCTAATGCCTTTTGAGAATCTGCTAACGGCAGGTACCAATGTGTGGATTCCTTGAGAACAGGTTTTGCATCTGTGATAGCACTTCTCGGATCAATCAAATCAGTGGGACTGAGAGATGAACCGCATTTTTCACACTGATCACCATAAGCATCGGTATATCCACAACTGGGGCAAGTTCCAATTATGAACCTATCCGCCAGAAAAAGTTTAGCCTTCGGATCGTACAATTGTTTGTCAGTTTTTAAAATAAATACATCTTTTTCAGCCATCTTCCGAAACATTTCCTGGCTGGTCTTGCAATGTACCGGGGATGAAGTCCGTCCATAATAATCAAAACTTATTCCAAATGCGGCGAAACTTGCCTTGTTTTTCTCATGATAGAAATCTGCTATTTCCTGTGGCGATTTATTTTCAGCCCGGGCTCGCAACATGATAGGAACACCATGTTCATCCGATCCGCAAATATGAATGATATCATTCCCCTTAAGACGATGATAGCGGACAAATATATCGGCCGGCAAATATGCTCCGGCTAGATGTCCCAGATGAATGGGACCATTAGCGTAGGGTAGCCCGCTTGTTACCAGGAATTTCTTTGCAGATGGCACGATTTACCTCTTAATTGTTTAATGGTATACAGGCGGAAAATATACGGATTAGCGTTTACTAGAACAAGAAATGTTTATATAATGGTTTAAGTAAGATTGTTACTGTGTGACCGGTTCGCGGGATTTTATATTCCGGTTGATTTCAGTGAGTGAATATTCTTCATACTCCTCTCCATCGAATCGCAGATAGACCCGGTCGTTGAAAATATCGACTTTATCTACATAGCCGATACCGCGATCCATTCGAACCGGAGAATCTAATGCGGGAAATCTTTTTAATGAAGAGCTATAAAATCCTTTTTCATATAGGATACAACATTTAAGCCGGCTGCAAATACCAGATAATTTAGAAGGATTCATGGGAAGGTTTTGATCTTTGGCATCAGTAGTCGAAATAGGTGAAAAGTTTTGCATAAACGATGTACAACATAATTGTTTACCGCAGATACCGATACCACCTAATTTTTTTGCCTCTTCCCTGACACTTATTTGGCGTAATTCTATTCGCGTTCGATATTTACTCGCTAAATCTTTCACTAACTCACGGAAATCAACTCGTTGGCAGGAGGTAAAATAAAAGGTTAGTTTTTTGGTGTCAAACTGATATTCTACATCCACGAGTTTCATATTTAAATTTCTTCGTTGAATGTATTCTCTGCCGATATAAAAAGCTGAGGTTTCATTCCGTCTGTTTTCCATCAGTTTCTCTGTATCTTCAGGTTCTGCTTTACGAAGAACATTCCCCGGTTCATTTTTTATATCTTTAAGCATAACCAGGCGGCCTGTTTGCGTAAACTGACCCATATCTTCGCCTTTATCAACCTCGACAATAGCATATTCACCTATTTTTAGATCTATATCGTTAGAGTTAAAAAAATAACATTTTCTATTTCTCTTAAAAGTAACTTCTACAACATCGGGTGACATTTATCATCTCCGTTTAAGATCGTGTTCTATGAAGGTGCTTCCTAATCTGAATTCCCAATACCGTTAATATCAAAGGTGTATACACATTATTTCTTACATTTGAGACCGCGTTTTCGATTTCTGTAACAATGTGTTCAAAATCAGAATTTGTATAACTTTTAGCGAAACGTTTAATTTCTTCTTCAAAATCAACATTGATAATTTCTGCCCTGTCATCCGCAGAAATAATATAAATTGTATCCCTAAACCATAAAATAAGTAAATTAAGGATGTCCAGCAAGAAATTTTTATCCCGCCTTTGAGCGATCACATCGACCACTTCCTGGATTTTTATTGCACTTCCACTTGCCGAGGCTTTTAAAAAATCATATACAATTCTTCGTTTATCATCTATTTCCTGATCGAGGATCTCAAATATATTCTTGAGATTGCCCTGAGAGATCCGGACTAGTTTACGCTCGTCATCTGAAATATCCCGATATTTATTTACAACTGATAATGCTTTTTCAAATGACAATGATGGGAAATACACTATTTGGCAACGAGATTTTATCGTGTCTAGGATAGTACTCAATGAACTATTAATCAGAATTATAATCAGATTTTCAGGAGGCTCTTCCAATAATTTTAAAAATGAATTAGCGCCCTCACGGGTTATTTTTTCGGCCTCAGTGAGGATAAACACTTTTTTTTGCCCTTCGTAAGGTGTGTATTTTGCCTCATTTTTTAAATCTCTTATCTTCTCGATGGAAATACTGGTTGTGCCGGTGTATTCTATTCTTGAATACGGATTTTCCGCTTTTAACTGATACTTTTTCTGGATATCCTGTGAATTCCAATTTTTCGCTTCCGGGATAATAAATTTTATATCCGGATGTTTCAATTGACTGATTTTTGTACAGGATAGACACTCATTACAGGGTCTTGTCGCTTCATTCTGACAATTTAGTGCTTTAGCGATTTCGAGGGCAATCGCTTCTTTTCCTCCTCCTTCCGGACCATAAAATAAATATGCATGTGCAAGACGACCGGTCGTCATACTTTTGCAAAATCTATCTTTTACAGCTGTCTGAATCGTTAATTCTTTGAAAAAATCCACGAAAAT
>JAGLYF010000103.1 GCA_023132435.1 Calditrichia bacterium
TGTTTACGTAACAAATCCATAATTTTTATGATAATCCCATGAGAGACATCTTCATCAGCATGAAGGACCACACTTTTATCGGTCTGCGCTGAGATCAACGCCTCAACAGCTTCAGCAACATTTTCTAATTCAACGGGATCATCATTAAGAAATACATTTTCTTGGTTATCTACATAAACAATGACTTTTTGGGCCGTGTAAGACTGACTGCTTTCTGCTTCTGGTAATTTTAATTCAATCCCCGGTTGTTCCAGAAATGTTGAGGAAACCGTGAAAAAGATAATCAGAATAAAAAGAACATCAATTAACGGGGTTAAATTTATGCCTATTTTCTTTGCTGGTTTTTCTAATAATTTCATTGACCTGGTTCTAAAATGTATTCATAGTTAATTTTTAATAATCCATTGACCTGATTAATAATGTCAATACCTACTTTGAAAACTGTTGGGTTTTCTCCTCTTTTGTAAGAGAAGTCATCTGGCTTAATTTGTGAATTTTCTGAATGAGAATGATTGAATATTTTTCAATATCCAGAACAAAAATTTCTGCCTTTCTTGAAAAGTAATTAAAAAAAATCAGTACAGGTATACCGACAAACAAACCGGTTACTGTTGTAATCAAAGCCTCCGAGATACCCCCTGAAAGAGCGGCAGCCTGTCCAATTCCCTGCTCCTTGATTACACCAAAAACCTTGATCATACCCAGCACCGTTCCCAATAATCCCATCAAAGGAGAAATAACTGCAATTGTTTCAAGAATAGTCAGACCTTTTTCAAGATGCCTGACTTCCTGTCGTCCCTGATCTTCGATCAGCTCCTTTATTTCTGCTCGTTCCAGATCAGTATTTTCCAATCCAAGTTGAATCAGATTGGAAAGTGGTCCGTTGTATTTTGCACAAATATTTTTTGCAAGTTCCATATCTTTAAATGAACTAAATTGTTCGACCACACTTATTATTTCCGGGATAATCACTTTTCTCTTTTGCAGGGAAAAGAATCGTTCAATAATTATTGCCAGTGCAAGAACCGAAGCAAGTACGAGGGGGTACATCATAATACCTCCCTTTTCGAAAATCTCAATCATATAAATATCTCCTCATCTCAGTTTGGGATAAATTAAGCGGGCCGTAATCGTCAGATTGTCCTCCGGGAAATGATTGGGCAATTTTTTAAAAGGAAAAACGGCAGTTATTGCATTTACACTAGATTTTTCCAATGATTCATGTCCCTGATGATCATGTACTTTATAATATAGCAATTTACCTTCTTTTGAAATACTGAACTCAATTACAGTCTGTCCATATATTAATCCCAGTCTATGATAGGCTGCCGGTGTAAACCAGACCGTATATAGTTTTCGCTTTAGGGCATTTATATATGGTGCCCATTCCCAGGCATAAGTACTTAACGATATGTCTCCCATCTGATCAGCTGAAAACTGTTTTTGATTATATATATTATTTGTTGTGCTTTGATTTGCCTGAATATTCTCCTGGGCCTGTTGTGATTCAGTTTGATAATGGTTGTTCTGATAATCATTAACAGTTTTACCCATTAATGCGTCCTTACTGAATTTTTTTGTTTGAAACTGTTTTTGTAATTGTTTCTGCAAATTGGGTCTGGTCAAATTAGCAAAAGGTATATTGCCATCACTCAAAGGTTGATTTCCTAATTCCCGTAGTAACCGTTCGATTCTTGCTTTAGAATTAAAATCTGATAAATAATCGGACTCATCTGGTATTTCATTATTTTCATTTATGTTCTCAACAATTAATTTGGGCTTATTTTCCGGGAAAAGAACTGTTACCTCTTCAGGCAGGTCTTTTTCTTCAGGTGATAAGTCAATAATAACAATATCCTTTATAAAAATTATCACAAATATTGTATGGAGAAGCAGAGAAAGCAGAAACGAAATTGTATAAATCCTCTTTTCTCTTTCCAGGCTATCATATTTTAATCTTAACGCGTGTATCATATTTACCTAAGATAATTCAAAAAAATAATATGCTTAAGAATATAAATAACATAAAATCAAGGATTTAATTCCCCCTTAGCAAAGGGGGTTAGGGGGTTGTTTTAATCGTAATCTTTTAAATATGTCAATACTTTACAACCCCTTAGTCCCCTTTTTTAAGGGGAAATTAGATTTTCCATTTATTCAAATTAATTTCTTTTTTCAAATTTATTAATTATCCAAGTTAGAAAGTATTAAGTTTAGACCTGATCAGATTGTT
>JAGLYF010000104.1 GCA_023132435.1 Calditrichia bacterium
ATGGAAAACAGGGTATGGTTGTAACAGCGGATAAATATGCCACCGCAGTTGGAATACAGGTTCTGGAAAAGGATGGAAATGCGATTGATGCCGCTGTGGCGATTGGATTTACCCTAGCGGTTAGTTATCCTCAGGCCGGTAATATTGGTGGTGGTGGTTTTATGCTGATCCGCACTGGGGATGGTGAATATCATGCTCTGGATTATCGTGAAAAAGCACCATCAGCCGCCCAAAAGGATATGTTTTTAGATGAAAATAATAATGTCATTGCCGATGCTTCAACCTCCGGTTATTTAGCGATTGGTGTTCCTGGGACGGTTGCCGGATTATATCTTGCACACGAAAAATTTGGATCACTGGCCTGGGCAGATCTGATTCAACCTGCAATTGAACTTGCTCTTAATGGCATTGTCGTTGATCGTTTTCTGGAAGAATCATTGGAAGAAAACATAGATGATTTTTCACCCTTTAGTCCGACAAAAGATATATTTACAAATGCCGGAGAGGTGATCCGGGAAGGGGATACGCTCATCCAGAAGGACCTTGCCGGGACACTTCAACTGATTCAAAAAAATGGACCTCCCGGATTTTATGAAGGAGAAACAGCAGATAAAATTGTTTCAGCGATGAAAATAAATGGTGGTCTGATTACGGCAGAAGATCTGAGTAATTATGAGGCTGTCTGGCGCAAACCAATCCATTTCACTTACAGAGGGTTTAATCTCTATTCAATGCCTTTACCCAGCTCAGGAGGAATCGTACTCGCTGAGATTCTGAATACTCTTGAGAATGTTAATTTGTACAGTTTAGGACATAATAGCTCTGCCTCTATGCATCTTTGGATCGAAGCAGAAAAACAAGCTTATGCAGATCGGGCAGAATATTTAGGCGATATTGATTTTTATCAGGCGCCGTTTGAAAAACTCATCACAAAAACATATGGGAGACACACCTTCGAAGCAATTAATCCTTATTATGCACGATCGAGCGATGCGGTCAGACCTGCACCTGTTGAGGACTTGGAAACTACCCATTATTCAATAGTCGATGCACGGGGGAATACCGTTGCCAATACCTATACATTAAACAGTTTTTATGGTTCAGGAGTTGTTATTAAAGGTACCGGAGTATTAATGAATAACGAAATGGATGATTTTGCCATTAAATCCGGATTTCCCAATCTTTACGGTTTAATTGGCAGTGAAGCAAATGCGATTGAACCTGGAAAAAGAATGTTAAGCTCAATGACACCAACAATTGTTGAAAAAGATAATAAACCTTACCTGGTGGCAGGTTCACCCGGGGGATCGGTAATAATTACATCAGTTGCACAGGTAATATCTAATGTCATTGATTTTAAAATGAACATACGAGAAGCAGTTGAAGCCCCCCGTTTTCATCATCAATGGTTACCAGATGTAGTCAAATATGAAGAATTTGGTTTTTCAAAAGATGTACTCGATAATTTACTAAAAAGAGGACATCAGCAAGAGCAGGTTAACGATTTAGGGAATGTTCAGGCGATACTCTGGAATGAGGAAAATTTTGAGTGGACAGGATGGAGCGATCCAAGAAGAAATGGTGTTAGTCAAGGATATTGAGGTAAAATTATGGGTAAAAAATCAAAGAAAAGATCAAGAGATATTGTGGAAAATAAAATCGAGAACAATTCTGAGTTTTCAGATTCTGTTGAAGAAAAATTTAAATTGATCCTGCGAATTATGAGCTGGATGGTCGGAATTTGTTTCGCCCTGATTATAATATTGCCAAATTTTGATTTTTTTCTGGTCGATTCTATTGTAAAATTTGTATTCTTTTTTGGTGTATTTAATTTGGTTATGTTTGGAGTCCTCGAAATGTTGGGAGCTAGTGTTAAGAGATATATAAGCAAATTTATTTCGTAACCCACCCCCTCTTTCCCCCTCCCTAATCAGATTAGGAAGGGGGATTAAAGGGGGAGGGTTAGCAATAATTTTTGCCGGCAAGTATATGTAAAAATATAGGTTTAGAGCAAAAAAAGGTTGAGAAAAACTAAAATACTAGTTATATTGCTGTTTAATTTAAACATAGGGGAAATTATTGATACAATTTGACCCCAAAAGACTGGACACGATATTTTCAGGATTCTCCGGAAAACGTATTATGGTCGTTGGGGATCTAATGATAGATGAGTATTTAATTGGTCAGGTATCAAGAATATCACCTGAGGCACCGGTTCCGGTCGTGGAGATTGTGGAAGAAACACATCGGCTGGGGGGTGCCGCCAACGTCGCTCTGAATATTTTCTCACTTGGTCTTGACCCGATAATGGTCGGTGTGATGGGGAATGATCTTGCCGGTGATAAATTGCTTGCATTATTAGAAAAGAGGAATGTTAAGACTGACGGCGTTGTAAAAATTGAGAATCGTCCGACGACAGTGAAAACCAGAATAATAGGCGATTCACAACATATTGCCCGTGTAGATCGGGAGCAGAGTACATATCTGAATCCGGAAGAAGAGAATCGCCTTTGTCAAAAGGTAGGAGATATACTGGATTCAGTGGATGCCGTAATTTTAGAGGATTATAATAAAGGTGTACTTACGGAAAAATTGATCTCGTTTATAATTGATCAGGCGAATAAAAAAGGTAAGTTAATTACTGTTGATCCGAAGTTTAAAAATTTTCTTAAATATCAAAATGTTACACTGTTTAAGCCGAATATTAAAGAAACAGAGGAAGCTCTGGCCATAAAGATTACAACGAACCAGGATCTGATTCGTGCCGGAGAGGCCTTGATGGAAAAACTTAAGGCGAAGGGTGTTCTTATTACACGCGGTTCTCAGGGAATGTCACTTTTTGAGGAAGACAGCCAGATTACTCATGTAGAGACCCGGACACGTAAAGTTGCCGATGTTTCTGGTGCTGGAGACACCGTTATCAGTACTCTAACAGCAGCGTTGACCGCTGGAAGTACATTGCAGGAGGCAGCGACAATTGCGAATTATGCGGCGGGTATCGTATGCGAATATGTTGGTATCGTTCCCGTTGAAAATGAAAAACTATACAGGGCATGCCTTGGGCAGGATTCTTAACAGATCTGATCTGAGTGACGCTGTTGAAAAATGGCGCGCAGAAGGAAAAGTTATCGTTTTTACAAATGGGTGTTTTGATATTATTCACAGGGGACATGTGGAATATATAAACAAGGCAAAAAAAATGGGGGACATTCTGGTCCTCGGTCTGAATTCAGATCAATCGGTAAGAAAACTTAAAGGAACAGGCAGGCCATATGTTTCTGAGAATGATAGGGCCTATATTCTTTCACAATTAATTCCGGTTGATGCGGTCTCGATATTTGAGGAAGAAACACCCCTGAATCTTATAAAGGTTGTAAAGCCTGATGTTTTAGTAAAAGGTGGCGATTATTCCATTGATAATATCGTCGGAAAGAACGAGGTTGAACAAGACGGGGGAACGGTCGTTGCTATTCCGCTCGTTGAAGGTAAATCAACCACAGGGTTGATTGAAAAAATTAAAAATTCAAAACCTGAATAGCGGACTTTATAATTGAGGAATTTATGTTTCAATATATAAAAAATGTATTAATTGTAATTATGTTGATGATCTTTGGTTGTTCCAATGGTGCAAAAAAAACTGAAAATCCTGCTTCTTTTAGTGAATTAAATCAACCGCCAGATCTCTATCTCGAAAAAGATGTTAAATCATCTGTCGACTCGATGTATGTTTTCTACCAGCATGCCTTAAATGTCCTGGAATTTGGTGACTCGATCGGCGCGCGTATTTATTATGATAAAATATTTTCAGTGATATCAAATCTTGATGAAGAATCAAAATCAGTTCTCCTTGATTGGGAAGTGTATAATAATCTGATTAAAAAAATAAATAGCGATTATGAAAGTATTTTTGCACATGATCTTTTCGATCAGGAAGCAGAAGAAATTCGGGAAGAGTTAACTGATTATGAAGAGGAAGTCTTTGGAGATTCGACAGGAATCGATATTACAGATTTTGAATCTGAACCTGATACGAATTTAATACGTCTGCAAATGAATAGGCGGGTAGAACTGGCCTTAAAGTATTTTCAGACCAAAGGCCGCAAGGTATTCACACTATGGTTAGAGAGGTTGGGAAAGTATGAACAAATGATCAGGTCAATCCTGAGTGAGTATGAATTACCTGAGAACTTAGTTTATCTGGCCATGATTGAAAGTGGATTCAATCCGAAAGCCTTTTCTTACGCGCGTGCATCCGGATTATGGCAGTTCATTTATGGCACCGGTAGTTATTATGGTTTACGGTCAAACTGGTGGTTTGATGAGAGAAGAGATCCCTTGCTGGCTTCACATGCCGCGGCCAGGCATTTAAATGATCTAAATGACCGGTTTGGAGATTGGTATCTCGCTTTGGCCGGATATAATTGTAATCCACGCCGGATTGAACGTACAATGCGTCAATATAATACCAGTGACTTCTGGAAATTAAAGAGACTGCCACGTCAGACGAGGAATTATATACCAACCTTTATCGCTGCAAATATTATTGCCCAAAACCCTGAAAAATACGGTTTTCATGTTGAAAAAATGCAACCCGTTGTCTGGGATACGGTTTACATCTCAGAATGTGTTGATTTAGAGATTGTCGCACAATGTGTAGATACGACTTTTAGTGCAATTAAAGATTTAAATCCTGCTGTAAAGAGATGGTGTACGCCCCCTGGGATCAGAAATTTTACATTAAATATTCCCGTTGGAAAAAAGGAACAATTCCAGACAAACTATGCAAATATACCGGATGGTAAAAAAAGATCCTGGGTGAGACACAAGGTCCGAAGTGGGGAAACTGTTTCTGAAATCGCCAAAAAATATGGTAGTACAGTCTCAGTTATAAAAAGTTATAATAAAATCAGAGGATCTCTTATCTATGTAGGACAGTATGTGCTTATACCTGTTCCGCAGAATAAGAATTATTACAGTTATCAGGTAAGATATGCTCAGAAATCAACACCCAGGAAAAAATCCAGGACTAAAATCATCCCCAAGGGATACAAAAAAATAACCTATATCGTGAAAAGAGGGGATACACTTGGAGAAATAGCAGAAATATACAGCACCAGAGCAAGTAGAATCAGGTCTTGGAATGGTTTATACTATGGACAGCATATATATCCAAAGCAAAATCTTTCGCTCTGGGTGTCTGAAAATTATAATGCTGGTAGTATAAGTAGAAGTTTTGCGAAAAAAGTAGTAAACCTTCCTGCAGGTAGTTACCATGTTGTGAAGTATGGTGATACACTATGGGATATTTCACAAAAATATGATATCAGCATAGAAAACTTAAAAAAGCTCAATAATAAAAGATCCAATACGATTAAACCGGGCGAAAAACTCAAAATAAAAGAAATTCACGGTGGTTGATAGGTCCACGAATATTTATTAAATATTCTGGGATTAATTCGTGTAATTCGCGTTCATCCCGTGAGATATTATTGAGCATTGTCCGGATTAATCCAAATAAACTTATTCATCTTACGGGATAAATTAGAGTAATTCGTGGATAGTAAAATATTTGATATTTAATGATCTGTATAAATTGTAAGCAAACCCTACCTGAAAACGCAAAATACTGCTCTCAGTGCGGTCATAAAATTTTCCCAACAGACAACATTTCAGAGAAAAATAAGGATAACTCAGCGTCATTTTTAAAACCGGCACATGCCTATGTATTAATTTTATCAGTAGTTGCAATTGCTATTTTGATAGTGGTTCTTATTTTAGATAGCAATAAAGGGAAAATTGAAAAGGATGGAAATATCTCAACTAATACTTCAGAATTATCTGAAGAAACTAAGGTTCAACTTGAGAAACTGACAAAAGATCCTGAGTCAATCCAGTTAAATATCGAGATTGGTAATCTTTTATTTGATAGTGGAAAATTTGATGAAGCAATTCTTTATTATCAAAAATCGTTAGTGAAGGATTCGCTGAATATAGCCTTACAAATTGATTTAGCGGTCTGCTACTTTAATCTGCGAAAGATAGATCGAGCAATTGTGGAGATGAAAAAGGCCCTGATAATTGATCCGAATCATCCAAAGGGCTTATTTAATATTGGTGTTATATATTACACTCTTGGTGAATTTGAAACTGCCAGGGAATACTGGGGGCAGTTAATATCAGATGATCCTGAAGGAATGGAAGCAAAAAGAGCGCAGGAATTACTCGATAATTTACAATAGAAAAGGGCGGCTAAACCTGGTGAGTCTGACCGCCCCTGGGCTTTGAAGAACTGAGGTTGTTCTCTATAAGGATGATACAGAATTTCATTGGAATTGAGTGTGATATAGGTAACAAAAACTCTGAGTATTTTATTTGAGGAAAGAGATGAATCTAAGTAAGTACAAGTCAGAGAGAATCAGGGAACACCACTTCGAAAGGATAAACATGGAAACTAAAATTAAAGTAATTGTTTTCATTTGTACCTCCACAATTCTATACAATAATACAATATTCAATAGGTACAGTTGTCATAAAAATGTCAAAAATTTTTAAAAGTTATATAAATTATATTTTTTTCTCTGTTATAATATTGGTAAATTTGCGGATGCAGGTTAATTCTGGCAATCATTAGTCCGAATATTCCAGGGCCGATGGAAACGGAAAAAATAAAACAACAATAAAAATAATTAAACTGAAAAGTTACAGGAGGTTTCATGCCGAGCGGCAAAAAACGGAAAAGAGCCAAAATGGCTACACATAAGCGGAAAAAAAGGCTCCGTAAGGACAGGCATAAGAAAAAAGTTCGTTAATTTGAGTTTTATACGGGTAATGTTTTAGAAATTATAGCCCATGGACGTACGAGTATTTAGCGTTAGTGAAATAACGCGTCAAATAAAACTATTGCTTGAGGATAGTTTTCCTGCTCTCTGGGTGGAAGGGGAAATATCAAATTTTATGCCTCATCACTCAGGACATATGTACTTTACACTCAAGGATGCCGATGCCCAAATTTCATGTGTGATGTGGCGATCGCGTGCTTCCACCTTAAATCTTGAAATAAAAGACGGGCTAAAGATTCGCGTCTATGGCACACTTCGCTTATATGAAAAGTCAGGGCGCTATCAGTTAGATTTGTTGCGCGTAGAATCTGCAGGGCTGGGTGAATTACAATTACAATTTGAGAGATTAAAAGAACAACTACACGATGAAGGATTATTTGATCCATCTCAAAAAAAGCCACTACCAAAATTCCCTCTGAAAATAGGAGTAATTACCTCTCCAACCGGTGCTGCCCTCCAGGATGTACTTTCTGTGGCAAGTCGAATATCTCCCTCAACTAAAATCGTTCTTTTTGGTGTAAAAGTGCAGGGAGCAGGTGCTGCTAAAGAGATTGTACGGGCAATAAACATCTTTAATGCTCATTATCCTGTTGATCTATTAATTGTTGGAAGAGGAGGAGGCTCGCTGGAGGATCTTTGGCCATTTAATGAAGAAATCGTCGCACGAGCTATTTTTAATTCACAGATACCTATAGTATCTGCTGTTGGACATGAAATTGATTTTACAATTGCCGACTTTGTCTCTGATCTCCGTGCACCAACACCATCTGCTGCCGTGGAAATTGTTCTCCCAAATGATTATGAAACCCGCGAGTGGTTATTTGAAATACATCAAAGACAACAAAACAGAATCAAAGATCACGTTGCCCGTTTGAGATCAGAGATTATAAATATACAGAATAGCTATTCCTTTCGTCGTCCAAAAGATATACTCCAGAGATATATCCTCCATATTGAAGAGATCACCCAAAGAATTTTTCTGGCAATTAAGAATAAAACAGCAAAGGAAAGGGTGATTATTGAAAATTTAAAGAATCAGTTACAATCCCTGAATCCTTATAATGTCCTGAATCGTGGGTATTCTATGGTATTTAAGGATGAAAAACTTGTTTCTTCTGTGGATGTGATTGAAATTGATGATAAATTATCAGTAAAATTAAAAGACGGTAAATTTAACAGTCAGGTCTTGAGTAAAAAGCATGAATAAAAAAAAGTCATTTGAAGACGCGGTTCAGCGATTGGAAGAAATCGTAACCGAACTTGAAAACAGTGAAATCAAACTGGATGATATGCTGCGGTTGTATGAGGAAGGTTCTGAGTTGATAAAATTGTGCTTGTCAAAACTGGATGATGTTGAAAAAAGAATAAGTGTACTGAGCGCAAATGGTGAAAATACTATTAAAGAGGATCCTCTTGAGGATAATTAACCTGATTTGTTTGAAACCACTGAGCGAAACTCGTTACTCGCAGCTCGCTACTCGTTTCTCGGCATTTTGAGCGTGTAACGAATTGCAAGTCGCGGGCAACAAGAAACGAGTGACGAGAAGCGAGAAACAAGCAACGAGTATCCAGAAAGTATAAAAGGGAATAAATCAATGCCTAAGGTAGGTATTTTAGCAAATACCAAAAAGCCACTTATTAAAGAAGTATTGCCTGCTTTTTTTGAGGAAGTGAAAAGCAGCCCGTATGTTTTTCAGGTACCTGAATATCTTCGGTCTATTTTTTCAAATTTTCCTGACTATATAAAAGTAGTTGACGAGAAAAAACTGCTTGATAACAGTGAACTGATTATTTCATTTGGAGGCGATGGAACAATACTAAGAAATGCCCGTCTGATTGGACAGCGCGAAATTCCTATCCTGGGGGTTAATCTTGGCGGCCTGGGATTTTTGACTACATCTTCAGTCAAAATGGCCAGGTTACATGTTGATGAGTATTTTACGCAACAACTTAATGTTGAAAAACGGACTGTATTAGGAGTAAAAATAGAAGGTGAGAAGGATGTTCATTTTCTTTTAAACGACCTGGTAGTTGATAAAGCAGGTTTTTCCAGATTAATTAAGATAACAACATATATCGATAAAAAACTTTTAAATTCCTATATTGCAGATGGTCTGATAGTCTCAACACCCACTGGTTCAACCGCATATTCATTAGCTAATGGTGGTCCTATAGTAGTTCCCTTAACGAATGCATTTATAATTAATCCAATTTGTCCGCATACATTAAGTAACAGGCCAATCGTTGTATCTGATCATACCAAGATTACATTGACTATCGAGAGTGAAAAAGGGGAATTTAATGTATTTGGTGATGGTCAGATGATCGGAACTTATCCGGAAGGAACATCGGTTTCCTTACAAAAAGCTGAATACCATGTACATTTAGTCCAGGTTCCGGAACAGGAATTTTATACGATATTGCGGGAAAAACTGGGTTGGGGGGAAGATTTCCGCAAAAAAAATAAATCAGAGAAATAGTTATGAACTGTGGTTGTATATGTAGAGACGCGATTAAT
>JAGLYF010000105.1 GCA_023132435.1 Calditrichia bacterium
ATAAATCTAAAATTCATGAATTAATTAGGTTAGTTGAATTTTACAGAAACTAATTTAGAGAGACCTTCCTCTTCCATCGTGACGCCGTATAATGTATCAGCTGATTCCATTGTTCTCTTATTATGGGTAACGACTATAAACTGTGTTTCATTTGAAAAATCCTTTAATGCCTGTGTAAATCTTCCAATATTTACATCATCCAGTGGCGCATCAATTTCATCCAATATACAAAATGGGCTGGGTTTCACAAGATATATCGAAAAGAGAAGAGAAATGGCTGTTAATGTTTTTTCTCCGCCAGAGAGCAGGCTAATCGTTTGCATCTGTTTTCCCTTGGGTCTTACTAATATTTCTATATTCGATTCCAGCGGATCGGTATTTTCTTCCATTTTAAGCGTTCCTTCGCCATTGACAAAAAAACTGGCAAAAACACGCTCAAAGTTTTCTTTAATGCTTCGGAAAGTTTCAGTAAACTGTTTTCGTGCGGTAATATTTATCTTGTTAATCGTTTCTAATAATGTTTTTTCAGCTTCTTTCAAATCGTCATACTGTTTCCTGAAAAACTCCAGACGCTCACTTTCACGGTCATATTCACTCACCGCCAGCGGATTTACCTGTCCCATTTGCTTTATTTTATATTTTAAGGATTCAATCTGCTGTTCACTATCTTCAACCACTAATCCATCAAAAGGGATGCCAACAGAAATATCTTCATTATATTCATCTTTTATTCGATCGCGGATTGCTTCAGATTTCATCTCATTTTCCTGAATTTCCAATTCCAGATGACGAGTGCGTTCCAGACTTGAATCGTGCTGTTTCCGATATTTTTTTATCTGATTCTCAAGACTGAATATTTTGTCTTTTATCTCATGATATTCTTGTTCGATTTTTGATTTTTCACTTTCAATACGACCATGATCCTCACAAATGGTTGCCAGCGTTTTCTCTCTCATATCTGAATCTTCGTCAATCCGGGCCAGTTCTTTTTCCATTTCACTGATTTCATTTTTACGCTTTTCCTGCAGTTGACCAGATTCAGAAATCTCGTTTTTTATACGGGATATATCCGCTTTTAAATTTTGATGATGATTGGAAGCATTTATCAGCTGAACGTGTATTTCTTTGACAGTTTTTTCTTTTTGCTGAAAAATCTCTTCCTCAGTAGAAAAGACTTTTGAAGTATTTGAAATTTTTTCTTCCAATGATTTTAGTTGTGAATTCATATCCTGAAGTGTTCTTTCGCTTTCCTGTAGTTCTTTTTCCAAACGAGAGAGCAGGGTGGAAGTAGATTTTCTGTTATCTTCGCGCTTTTCGATTGATTCTTCACTGTTTTGTTTTTGAACCTGAATTTCAGCCTCACTTAGCTCCAGATCTCTGATTCCTTTATCAAGTAATTCGATTTCCTGATTAAGTTCAGTGATTTCATTATCAATCGCTTTTTGTTCTTCTATCTTTTTCTCCCTTTCCTGATTGTTGTTTTGAATTGTCCTTTTCAACTCCGAAAGGGTTTGTTCTATTGTAGTTATTTGCCCTTTTCGTCCAATCAGGGAAGTCTTTGGATCTCTTTTCTGACCGCCACTTATGGCCTGGTTATTATTTACTATTTCTCCATTTATAGTGACATATCTTAGCTCCGTATTTTTTTCAGATCTGCTAATAGCCTCATCAAGTGTCTCGACTACAATAACATCGCCGATGAGCAATTGAAGAATATTATCATACTGAGAATCATTGGATATATATTCCCCAAGAGAATTACTTTCGGTGGCGTATTTTTTCTGTCCCAGGTTCAAGGATTTAATCCTATCAAGGGGTATAATTGTAACCCTCCCGAGTTTCTTTTCTTCAACCTCTTTTATTATTTCCTGAGCCGTTTTCACACTGTCAACCACCAGATAATTAATTACATCGCCCAAAGCGACTTCAAG
Source organism: Calditrichia bacterium (assembly GCA_023132435.1). GTDB lineage: Bacteria > Calditrichota > Calditrichia > JAJRVZ01 > JAJRVZ01 > JAGLYF01. The sequence continues at coordinate 1,932 of JAGLYF010000105.1, forward strand.
GGCTAGGGTATATTGATCCTTAATTGTGACAATTTCTGATATCGGGCCGTGTATACCCGGAAATTGATCTTTCTTCATCATCAGTGCCCTGGTACTTTCCAAATGTCCATGATAGTTGGATATAATATTTTGGAAAAATGAAAGCTGTGTATTCAGGCTTTCAGATTGACTTTCACACTTTCTCAGATTAGTATCGAGTTGTTCGATCTTCTGATTGATTTTTGCTTGATTTCCTTCCAATTGGACATGTTTTTGCTCATTTTTTGCTTTTTGATCGGTTTTTTCATTCTTAATCCTGGAAATTTCATCGAGTTTTTTTAGCAAACCATTTTTTGATTCTGAGAGTGCTTCATTTTCGCTTTCAAAGATGCGAATCTGTTCCTTATTCCACGAAAACTGATATTTGGTTTGCTGAGTAATTTCTTTTTGCTGAGAAACAGCGGTAAATTGTTCACGATATTGCTGATTCAGTGAATCCAGAGTACTTTTCTTTTCCAGCAATTTTTCTGATAAATCATTTGCCTCTTTTTCCTGATTCTCATATCCGGAAGTCAGGGCCTGAAGATCTTTTGCAGCAGTCTCAAATGTTTTGGCATTTTCTAATAGATTTGATTCCCGTGTCTTAATTTTCTCGTTCAATTCATCGATTTCATTTCGGTTTCGATGAATATTATCCATCAGATTCTGAGATCGTGTCTCAGCAATTGCTTTATCCTCTTTTATTTGATGGATTTTTTCATCGTGTTCTCTCAATTGACCTGAATAGTGATTAATCTGTTGTTCAGACTGGATCAATTCTCTTTTATATTCCTCAAGGATGGCTTCTTCCAGGGTAATCTGCTGACTGGTATCTTCTTTTATTAGGCTAATTTCCTCTAACGTCTTACGCAGGGGTTCGATATCTTCAATATAATGCGTGTAGCGAAATCGGGCGAGGTTCATTTCTAGTTTTTTTAACTCTTCCTGGAATTTTAAGTATCTTCGTGCTTTGCCAACTTGCCGTGAAAGGCTGTTTACATTTCTGGATATTTCTGAAATAATGTCTTCAATTCGACTCATATCCTGCTGGGTTAAATCCATTTTTCGTAGAGCGGATTTCCTTCTGGCTTTGTATTTGGTAATACCAGCAGCTTCCTCAAACAGATGACGCCGATCTGAGGGATTCTCACTGATGATGTTCTCGACCATACCCAATTCAATAACAGAATATGAATTAGCACCCATTCCTGTATCCATAAAAAGATTCTGTATATCTTTAAGGCGACAGGGGCTTTTATTTATAAAATACTGACTTTCACCTGAGCGGTACAAACGGCGTGATATAACAACATCTGAAAATTCACTTGCCAGAACATTCTTGTTGTTATGCACAGTCAGATTTACCTCAGCCATACTCAGGGATTTCCGATCATTTGTTCCGCTGAAAATTACGCTTTCCATTCTATCGGTACGCAGAGAAGAAACTTTTTGCTCACCCAGCACCCAGCGAATAGCGTCTACAATATTCGATTTGCCAGAGCCGTTAGGTCCGATAACACATGAAATACCATCTGTAAACTTCATCTGGGTCTTTTGGGCAAATGATTTAAATCCTAGTAATTCAAGTTTCGAAAGATACATATTGCGTCCTAATGATCAGAATAATGGATAAGCATCCGTTAATAATTGAAAATAAGTGATTAATCCATAATTAGATTCATATATTGCTACAAAAGCAAAAATAGCACCACCATAAATCAATATTAACATTACTAATATATTATAAACGCGCATTGATAATAGTACACGTAAGCCATTACCAAGCCGAAAATTATACCAAAAGAAAAAGAGAAACAATATCAGAATAATCAGGGGATGTGCCATCTCAAAATGCATAAGGTGATAGGACAACATGCTCACAGGTAATAACAAAAATAATGGCGCTCCCGCCCAATGACACACAGCTAAATATTGTTTGAATCGTATTTTTTCGGCAGCCAATAAGTTAATAATTTTTAGCAAGATTACAATAGTTAATTGAAGCAAATAAAAAGAAAGCCAGATAATCAGTGATATATAGAGTGGAGATTTAATGAGTTCCAGGTAAATAAATTTAAGATGCAGAGGAACCAGGACTGAACTCAACATTTCTTCCATTAAAACATTATCTCGCATATAATAGATATAGGCTGCTATCAGGATTGAAACAAGAAAATTAGTATATAATCCAATAATCGTGGAATTTAAAATTGAGATAATTCGACGATCCCTTAAATCGACAAAAAAGCCGTAAGGATGTGCCATGGATCTCTTTAGATTTTCTCTAAATCGATAATTACGTCTATATATAAAGAGAACGGCGATTGAAAATACAAATACAGTGATACTAAAGAAATTAGATTTTTTGGACGGCATTTTGTCGGCTGGTTTTAGAGGATATTCACCGTTGAGAAATTGTGGTATTCGATAATAAAGGTCGCGCTTTTTATCATCATGACTGATCAAACCATAAGGGTAAATGTATTTTCCGGATGCTCCTTGTTGGCCCAATCGGGAAGGAATATCTGCCTCCCAGTCCTGATAACTTTCTATGAAGTAACCACCAAAGTTAGATTGGTCTGAGGCGAGTCTGAGAAATTCCTGCACACGGGCCGATTGTAAATCTTCAGTATCGATATTATCCCTATTCTCTGTAATGCGTGCAACCGAGAAACCCACATTACCAAAGATGAGCGTTGCTCCCTGTCTGAAAATATCCGCATTTAATATCTCGTTAAAATCCGTTAGAACTGACAGATCGTATTTATTGCACATATAAAATTCTGTAATTGGTCTCTGAGATATAAGATCTATATTGAGTGGTATCAAATACAGAGGAAGAGGCGACTTTTGTTCAATGTACCCCTTTAAGATAAGCATATATTTTTTTACAGATGGCAAATGAACCGGTATTTCATTACCAATACCCAGAGCTGTAAAGGAAGGATGGAGTGAATGAAGCATTATGATCTCTTCGGCCACCTTTTTTGAAATCTGAAGCAATTGATCATCCCGAAAGTACGGCTCAGGAATTCGCCACATTCCAATTTCACAAAATAAATATAAACCCAGAGAATCAGCGAGAAAAAGACAGGCAGGATGGGGTGGGGTGTTTGGAAACCTGATGGCGTTAAAACCAAGATTTTTAATATCAATAAAATCATCTTTGAGTTCTCTGATAAATTTATCCCTGGAGAAACTGTTGTCCTGTTCATTTGCGTATATTGGAAAGTTTAAACGGTAGTTAATACCCTTTAATTCTATAGGGTTGTTATTAATAAACATCTTTTGATTATTGAAGGCGATTTTTTTGAGACCGATCTTTTGCTCATGAAAAGCAATCAATCCGGTTCCCGATTTCGCAGTGAGGCGTAGCTGGTAGAACTCGGTAGAATCAGATGACCAGTGTGTCGGATTGTTTATATATATGGATCGGTTGAATTTTTTTGTCATGGCCTTCAGATCAAGATATTCAAAGCGGCTGAATATTAAATTTCCTTCGGGATCTCTGATCTCTTCTTCACAACGGACTCTCGGGTTAATTTCGTTATTTACCTTATATGTATCATCGATCAGCAGCTGATAGGCAATTGACAGCTTATTCTTCTTGTAGGTATATTTTAAATCTGTAAAATATACTGCAGGGAGCCATTCGAGATAAATATCGCCAGCAATGCCCAGGTTTTGTTGCGGTTTAAAAATTTTCACCATATTTGGCATTCCTTCATCCGGTGAATCAGATCGCCTGATTACAATATCCAGGGTATTTTCTCCACTGATATTAAGTAAGTTCAACGGAACCTGGATCTTAAATCCTGATGGAAAATTGAGTCTTTGCAAAACCTGTATGTTGTTGATGTTAATATCTGCTATGCCAACAATTCCGGGAAACCAGATAATTAACTTACGATTTCTCAAAGAATCAGGTATCTGAAATGTCTTACTAAATGTAATCCGATTAATATCCCTGGGAGCAAGTATTGGTAAATTGACAGTTGCAGAGAGATTTCGCCCGGGGGTAACTATTTCCCAACCCATACTAATATTCTTTACACTGTGATGATTCCTCGAACCTGAGAATGTATAAATATCGGGATTGCTTTTTATCTGAGAAGATTGACCAAAGACAGGATTGAGAAAAGGAATAATGAGACTAAATAGTAATGTACATTTATATAGATATGAGTATTTGATATGCGTCATAATCTCGAATTGTCGATTTGAGTTACTTCTAAATGATACTTACAAAATCGCGCACAGCTTGTTCAAAACCTATGGCCAAAGCTTTTACCATTAGAGAATTTGAGACAATGATATCGTCCAAATAATGGATCTTTGCCAACTCTTTGATATTTTCCTGGGTAATTCCACCACTTATGTTTACACCCATCCCCAGTTTGTTAGCAGCAATCACCAAAGAATTTAGTGATTCCAGCTCAGCAACCTGTTGATCCAAATCATCGGCAGTGGTAAACAATTTGGCATTAATTTCCAAATAATCAAACTCCAATTTACCTGCCTGTTTTATAGTTTGCAGATTTGGTTCAATAAAGACACTGGTGGCAATATTATTTGCATGCGCATCAGCGATATAATCGCTTAAAGATCCTGCATATTCATCCAGATTTACGGTTGTCGGTAGTATTGATGTTTCTTTGTCTTCAGAAACGAAAGTAATCATATCAGGTTTTATTTTTAATAGCTTACGAACAGTTTCATCATTGATCGTTGTTCTGATATTGAGATGTGTCTTAACTATTTCTTTTAAGACACTCACATCCCGTTCATTTATGCTTCTGATATCTTCTCTCAGAAACCCAACAATGGATTCTGCACCACCCATCTCACCCAGTACACTGAGATGAGCGGGATCAGGAATCTCTTCGGCAAATATGTTTCGGATAAGGGCTACCGGATCAAGGTCAATACCTAAACGACTCATTTAACCTCCCATTTTTAGAAACTTGATAAATCTTCCCATCTGCTGATTTTCCATACTTCTGACCGGTTTCGTTTGAAATTGAATAAAGCTTCTCCCTTTACGGTTGGTATGTCTCCACGCCCGACCAGAGTCAATTGAAACGTTATTTTGATCTCATAGAAAGTTGAATCAGCGATAAATCCTTCAGAAAGTTTTCCACCCCAGTTGAGATCTACCACACTATAATAACGAAATAATCCGACTGTTGCTTTAATATCGACATCGCGTCCCCAATTGATATCTGTGGGTGGGGTGGAACCGTAGTTTTTTGATATAAATAAAAATGAACTGTCAAGAACATCACTATATATCAGCGAATCTTTGAAAACATATGCATATCGAAAATTTGTTAATACTTCATCAGGTGTCCTCTGTCCGGTAATTATTGCTGATTGGGGACCCGATTCAATCAGTTCCGGTGCAAATGGATTACAACCTAATAGAAATATTATTAAAAGTACAGATAATAATATTCGATTCATTTCAATTAATTTTTAAAGGTGGCTTTCAAAATTGACCAGCTTTTACTCTCAAGATCTTCGGCTTTTGTGTCCTCCCAATAGTAAATATACCATAGAGCGTTCACATCTTTTATCAATTTCATCCTGGCAGTTCCTATAAATAAACCATCCTCCTCCTCAAATACTATTCTTAATTCATATCGGAATGAATTTGTCTGGACAGAGTCCGGTGATTGTGAAATATTTGTATAAGTAATCTCATTAAAGAATTCAAGAGATATGTTAACAGATTGCTTAAAAACAGTGTTTAAATAACTTTCCTCATCATAAAGGGTCCAATATCTGAATTTGTCCGTTTCTGCGCTGGGATCAGGGACAAATTTATATACAAAGTTGTACGCCAAAGCAGGATCAACAAAACAATTCATATAATTGGATATATTCTCCTGAATAATAGCATTACGAAAATTTGTCATAACAATGTTACTTGAAACGGGCGGATCATAAATAGCTGAATTGTCTCCATCAGGTCCTTCAATATCTCTTGTATTAAAGGGATTGGTACAAGCCAGTATAACGAAGGTTAACAGGATTAAAAAATACTTGATGTAATAATTAGAAAAATGTAACAAAATCACTCTCGGCATAAGTTTAATGCTTGAAAATATTAGAAATATAACAAAACTGAAGATAAAAATAAATATTGTCTTTGCAAAAGAGTGGCTTTAGTCACAAACAGAAGTGAGATATAAATCGCAGGATGTTTTTAATCAAATAGTCAGGATTTAAGTAAAGATATGTCAACATCAAGAAATTCTGCTACTTCTTCAAGGGAATAATAGATGTGGATATCGTAAGAAGTACTATCTAATATATTTTCATACATTCGCGCCATACCAAACGTAAAAGGATTATTTACAAAAAAAGCCACTTTTACTTTTTCTCGTAACGCTTTGGCAGCATACTTCCTTCTTAGTGAGGCGATATTGTAAAGATCATCCGAATTAACCGAGATATTTTTTGCATGAGTTAAATCAATAAATCTCATAAATTGAGAGCCCCTGACAGGATTTTGTTGGTTTAAAAAGTTTACAAATGCCTGAATTTTTTCAAGATCTATTGAATTATGTGGCCGCTATATTACCAGGTCGTCCGTTTTAAAATAAAATTCTTTCATTTTGATCAGATTACCTGATTTTGTTGTTTGAGAAATTTTCAACCGTCACTTTATTCATTACCGTTCCGACGCAGAGCATCGGAACGAGAGTTATCCTCCCTGGTTACGACGCTCCGCGTCGTAACCGTCATTTATACACAAACGCTTCTTTTATTCACTTGTTCCACGTTTTATCTTTTTTAGCTGAGGAAATCAAATGGTGAATTATTAAGTTAAAATTCAATAACAATGTTCAGATTATTAAAATTATTTTATTTTGTGTTCTGTATTTTATATTTTAAAAGATTATCCATTTGGGATCACTAATATTATGAGGTAATAAGTGGAAATAAAAAAAGAAATCGAGATTTTAAGGAAAGAATTGCAGCAACATGATTATGTTTACTATGTACTTGCACAACCCAAAATATCAGATTTTGAATATGATAAAAAATTAAAAAGGTTAGAAAAATTAGAGCAAAGTCATCCTGAATATATAACACCGGATTCACCAACACAGCGTGTCAGCGGTGAACCGACCAAAGAGTTTGCCAATATTCGTCATCGTGTGCCAATGTTGTCACTCGCAAATACCTATTCGGAACAGGAATTACGCGATTTTGATAAAAGAATTAAGGGATTGTTAGAACCTGAAGAAACTTATGAGTATGTAACAGAACTAAAAATTGATGGTCTGGCAGTAAGTCTGGTATTTGAAAACGGCATTTTTGTCCGTGGAACGACAAGAGGGGATGGCATTACTGGTGATGATATTACCAATAATCTGCGTACAATTAAAAGTATCCCTTTGAGATTAATTCAATATGATGATGCTTTCCATGATGTCGAGGTAAGGGGAGAAGTGTATATGCCCCATGGGTCATTTATCAGGTTGAATAAAAAGAGAGAAGAGGATGGTGAGCCGCTTTTTGCAAATCCCAGAAATTCGGCAGCTGGTTCACTCAAAATGCAGGATGCCCGGTTGGTGGCGGAAAGAGGATTGGATATATTTTGTTATCAGTTAATAGATCATACATATCCTGTTAAAATACCAAATCACTTTGAGGCCTTGGAGCAACTAAAACGGTTGGGCTTACCGGTAAATTCTTCAGCATGCAAGTGTCAGACAATTGAAGAAGTTCTTTCTTACTGTCATGAATGGGAAACAAAGCGGGATACACTTCCATATGAAATTGATGGGGTCGTTATAAAGGTCAATGACCCATCGCAACAAATCCGCCTGGGAAGCACCGCAAAAAGTCTCAGATGGGCAATTTCCTTTAAGTTTAAGGCCCGGCAGGTAAAAACAAAGATTGAAAAAATCACCTGGCAGGTTGGAAGAACAGGTGCCGTAACGCCAGTTGCTGAGTTAGCACCGGTTCATATTGCTGGTACAGTTGTTTCGAGGGCTACTCTACATAATCCGGAGGAGATTGAACGAAAGGATATCCGTGAAGGAGATGCTGTATTGGTAGAAAAAGGGGGGGATATTATCCCAAAGGTGGTTCAGGTACTTGAAAAAGAAAGAGATTCTCCCAGTAAGCGATATCAAATCCCCAAAAACTGTCCTATTTGTCAAACAGTACTCAAAAGAAGCGAGGATGAGGCAGCACTCCGTTGCCCGAATTACAACTGTAAGGCACAAATTGTCAGGCGTATCGAACATTTTTCCAGTCGGGGAGCTATGGATATTGAGGGGTTGGGCTCTGCTGCGGTAGAAATGCTCGTAAATAATAATCTTATCAGGGATATTTCTGATCTTTATCAACTAAAAAAAGGTCAAATAAGCGAGTTGGAGGGTCTGGGAGAGAAAAGTGCAGAGAATTTGATTTCAGGCCTTGAAAAAAGTAAAAAACAGACTCTCGATCGGTTGATATTTGCCTTAGGGATACCCTATGTTGGCGTGACGGCCGCACGTATTTTAGCGGAATATTTTAGAGATATGGATCTTCTTGTTTCAGCTGATCAAACATTTTTGGAACAACTCTTCGGTATCGGGGAAAAAATAGCAGAAAGTATCAGTGATTTTTTTACAGGAGATGAAAACCGGAAGATTTTAGAAAAACTCCGGGATGCAGGTGTTAATTTCAAAGGAAGCGAAGAAAAAGCCGGTGATTTATTCAATGGAAAGAGTTTTGTCCTTACCGGTACCTTGCAAGGTATGACCCGGGACGAGGCTTCAAAAATGATAATTAATCAGGGCGGCAAAGTCACATCTTCAGTCAGTAAAGCAACAAATTTTGTTCTTGCCGGCGAAAATCCAGGCTCAAAACTCGATGAAGCAAAAAACCTTGGAATCATTATTATTGATGAAAGGGAATTTATGAAGATGGTGGCAAAATAGAGGTGTTTGACGCAGGAAGAGAGTGGGATTTTCGTTTGACTTTGAAATGATAGACATCTAAATTATAAGCTTTTATGTGACGAAATTTTATTAAGTTAGGAGGTTATTTCTGCATGCAGTCTAGTACTACAATGAAACTTTTTTTGATTCTTGCTGTGTTTGCACTCTCATTATATTTATTGTATCCTACCTATAAACTATCCCAAATGAGCGACGCAGAGAAAGAATCTCTTGAAATAGAAGACAGAAATGCGATCATCGATCTGAAATCAAAATCAGTGAACCTTGGTCTCGATTTACAGGGTGGTATGCATGTAATTCTGGAAGTCGATGTGAAGGAATTACTTTATCAGTTAGCTAAAAATAAAAATGAAGCGTTTACCGAAGCCCTGGATGAGACAGCAATAGAAATTCAGGATTCTGATGAAAATTTTATTACGGTGTTTAATAGAAATCTGAAAGACAGAGGTAGCAGGTTAGTCCGATATTACGGTTCCAGAGAATTAAGTTCAGAAGATGATGTAATCAGCTATTTGCGTGATCAGACCTCAGAAACAGTAACCCGTGCCAAAGAGATTCTAACCAACCGGGTTGATGAGTTTGGTGTTTCTGAACCAATCATTCAGCAACAGGGTGATAACAGGATTATTATCGAACTTGCCGGTATTACTGATCCTACGCGTGTACGCCAACTCATCGGTAAAACTGCGAAACTCGAATTTCGGTTGTTAAAGGACAGGGAAATATTGCTAGCTGTTGCCGAAAAGATGCATGAGTACGTCCAGTCTCAAATTGCCCCGATGGACACAACCGAAGAAGAAGTGGATGATGAAGGGGCAGAAGCGGATACCAGCGTAAGTCTGGATGAGCTTTTTGGATCTGAGGATTCCCAGGAAGCAGCAGTCGATACTTCGGGTAAAGAGGAAGATGAATTATTTGAACAAGATTTATTCTTCCTGCACCCATCCAGCCAGCGGACATTACTTATACCCATTGAAAAAAAGGGAAAATTCAGGGAATTTTTAACTCTTGAGGATATTCAGAAAATCATCCAGGATGAGGCAGGTGATGTTGAGTTTCTCTGGGGATCTAAGGCAGAATATGAAGATCAGTTTATTGAAGTATTCCTGGTAAATACGCGATCAGAACTGACCGGCGAGACGATTATGGAAGCAGATCCCAGAGCCGGTAGTCAAATGGATCCTACTTCAATTGGAAAGTATGAGGTCTCTTTTACACTGAATGATGACGGCACACGTATTTTTTCCCGGGTAACCGGTGCAAACATTAAAAAACGTTTGGCAGTCGTTCTTGACAGACAAGTCTATCTTGCTCCGGAAATTCAGGTTAAAATAAGGGATGGCAGAAGCCGGATTACCGGATTGAATACAATGGAGGAAGCCCAGGATCTTTCTATCATACTCCGTGCTGGTGCTCTTCCCGCACCTGTAAGGATTATCGAAGAACGGACCGTCGGTCCTTCACTCGGACTTGACTCTATTCTCAGTGGAAGCCGGTCGGCTTTATATGGAATGATTCTGGTGGCAATTTTTATGCTTATTTACTACAAGTTCTCCGGAGCATTAGCAAATATGGCATTAGCCTTAAATATCATATTTATTATGGCTGTTATGGCTTATTTTAACGCGACTTTAACCTTACCGGGTATCGCCGGAATCATATTAACAATTGGTATTGCAGTTGATGCAAATGTATTAATCTTCGAGCGCATAAGAGAAGAACTTCAAAAAGGAAAGACGACTAAATCAGCGATAGATCAGGGCTATGGAAACGCATTGAGCGCAATCCTGGATGCTAATGTTACAACATTTATCGCAAGTGTGGTTTTATATACTTTTGGTTCCGGACCAATCAAGGGTTTTGCATTAACACTTATGATTGGTATTGTCGCCAGCATGTTTACAGCGATTGTTGTGACCCGTGTTGTTTTTGATTATGCCGTATCGAAATGGTCAATTAAAAAATTGAGTATCTAAAGGGAGAATGAACGAATGCGCTTTTTTTCTAAAACGAATATTGATTTTCTGGGAAAAAGAAAAATAGGATACGTTTTTAGTTGCATATTAATACTGACCGGTATTATATCTATGGTCATGCATGGTGGGCTTCATTATAATATAGATTTTACCGGTGGTACATTAGTTCAGTTACAATTTGAAAAAGATGTAAGAATCGAAGATATCCGTAAAGCACTGGCATCGCAGGGCTATGGAGATGCTGAAATTAAACATTTTGGTACGGCGAATGAAATAGTCATTCGTACCGGTGTCGAACAAACAGCCGAAGAACTAACTAATCGTTTTGAGCCCATCATTCAACAGGCCTTACCCGATAATCCTTTTGTTGAACAACGTCTTGAAAAAGTGGGTCCTAAAATTGGTAAAGAGTTGATTGTAGATGCTGTATCGGCCATTTTTTGGGCAATTATATTAATACTTTTCTACGTAATGTGGCGATTTGAATTAAAATTTGCCCTGGGGTCGATAATCGCATTACTGCATGATGTATTCATTACTTTGGGAATATTTTCTATTCTTGATATTGAGATTTCAGCACCAATTATAGCGGCTATATTGACAATTGTGGGATATTCGCTTAATGACACAATTGTTGTGTTTGACAGAATCCGTGAAAATCTGAAAGTGAAGCAAAAAGATAGTTCAGTCTTTCAAAGTATCATAAATAGAAGTTTAAATGAGACACTGAGCCGAACGATAATTACTTCTGTAACAACATTACTTGTGGTCACTATTTTATTCTTTTTTGGTGGAGAAGTCCTCAGATCATTTTCATTTGCGATGATTGTTGGTATAATAATCGGTACATACTCATCAATTTTTATTGCCAGTCCCTTTGTGCTTGAGTGGCAGTTAAAAAAAGCAACAGCAAAATAAGGATTGAATATGGATTATTCTGTTTCTGAACAGGACGACATTGTTATAATTTCTTTAAATGGAAAGATAATGGGCGGCCCTGAAGCAACTGAGATCAATGAAAAATTCAATCAACTGATTGATACTAAGAAACTTAAGATCGTAATCGATTTAAAAAATGTTGAATGGATGAATAGTTCCGGTTTGGGAATATTGATTGGGGCCGTATCACTTTTCAGGAATAATAACGGGCAATTACGCATAATCAACGTCTCAGAACGCATTCAAAATCTGCTAAAAATCACAAAGCTTGCCGGTATATTCGAAACGAGTAGTTCTCTGGAAGAAGCACTTTCATCATTTAAAAATTAAGAATGATAGCTAACATTCCACAGGAATAATCTTGATCTTGTCCCGGCTTCCTGCTTCAATTTATTCTTTTAATTCCTTTCAGGTTTGGTTTACCTTAGTCAATAGAATATTTTTTCGATATCAAAGATTTAATTCCCCCTTAGCAAAGGGGAAACCTTACTGTCGCTGTTTGATAAATCTAAAATTCATGAATAGATCAAGCTAATAATCTGAGCTAATAGAAATTTTGACAATTTTATGATGAAATGATCTGGTTATTTTTTATGAAGTATTTAAAATATTGATTAACTTATTTATTGCTATCTATAAATAGATACATTTACAAAATGTTGAAATAAATGATTAAATTATAACCCTCCCCCTTAAATCCCCCTACCTAATCTTATTAGGGAGGGGGAAAGAGGGGGTGGGTTAGAGTCAAATAATAGAACAGGAAAAACGTTAATGTCTGTTAAGGTGATTATCGGGGCACAGTGGGGAGATGAAGGAAAGGGTAAACTGGTCGATGTCCTTTCAGAAAATGTAGATATTGTTGCCCGATATCAGGGTGGAGCGAATGCTGGTCATACAGTTTATATCGATGAGAAAAAATACATATTGCATCTCATACCGGGTGGTATTCTGCGTGAAAATACCACATGTATAATAGGAAATGGTGTCGTATTTGATCCGATAGCCTTTTTTGAGGAATTAGATTTTTTAAAGGATAACAGTATCTCAACTCAAGGACGACTATTTATTTCTGATCGCGCACATGTCATTTTTCCTTACCATAAACTGATAGATCAACTCAAAGAAGAATCATTGAATAAAAAGAAGATTGGAACGACTGGTAGGGGAATCGGTCCTGCATATGTTGATAAATTTAACAGAAGCGGAATAAGAATTATTGATCTCTTTGATCGTGGCCTTCTGAAAGAAAAAATCGAAAATAATCTGGAAATTATAAATAGAGATCTGAAGGAAATCTATAAGAAATCAACGGTCAAATCCGGCGAGATTCTTAAACAAATAAATGGTTATATTGAAAAATTAACTCCCTTTGTTAAAAACACTTCAAAATATTTATATGATTCCTGGAAAAGCGGTTTCTCAATCATTCTGGAAGGAGCCCAGGGATGCCTTCTTGATGTAGATTTTGGAAGTTATCCCTATGTAACATCTTCAAATCCGACAAGCGGCGGAGCAATTACCGGCACCGGATTACCTCCCCAGTCTCTTCAAGATATTATTGGTGTGATAAAAGCATATACCACGCGTGTGGGGGGGGGGGCATTTCCCAGTGAAGAAACCGGTGAAACAGGAGAGCGACTGCGTAAATCGGGAAGTGAATTTGGTGCTACTACAGGTCGCCCACGCAGATGCGGCTGGTTTGATGTAGTCGCGGCAAAACATGCCGTTCGCTTAAACGGTTTTACGGAGCTCGCTCTGACAAAACTTGATGTATTAGATGAATTTGAAAAGATCCAGGTTTGCACAATCTATAAACTGAATGGGGAAGTAATTGATGACTTTCCGGCGAGTACGAAAAGACTTTCTTCATGTAATCCTGTTTATAAAACAATCGATGCCTGGCAATCACCCACCGATCATTGCCGGAAATTTGAAGATTTACCAGATAAAGCAAGGTTATATATAGAGTATCTTGAAGATACTATTCAGGTGCCTATAAAATATATATCTGTTGGTGCTGACCGACGGCAAATCATTTTTAGATAAACGATTTCCTGAAATATTTATCATGTACTCAAAGATTAATAAGTTCGTTATATTTCTGATTTTTATATTGATTCTTCATCCCAGTGTGAAAGCGGAAGTGTTTTATATTATATACACTTCAAATGTTAATGGCGTAATTGAAAATTGCGGCTGTGGATCAGATCCTTTGGGTGGTATTGGCAGAGTAAAATCAGTAATTGACCAGTTTAAAAAGGATAATAAAAATGTCTTTGCGATTGATGGTGGTGACTATTTCAATTCTTATCCTTATCCAACTTTGAACAAAGCCATGTATAAAACTCTTGAGTTGATAAATTATGATTGCCTTGTACCAGGAGATCAGGAGTTTGTGGAGGGAAAGGTTTTTTATTCAAAATATGTCTCAAGTTTTAAAGAAAAAATTCTTTTATCCAATGCGGGATCAGATTACCAGGAAAGAATAAAGACAAAAATCGGATCGAATCAAGTGGTATTATATGGATACTTATCACCCTATATTTTTAATTTTATTGAAAAGCCTGATGATCTAAATCTTTCAATTTTTGTGAATGCTAAACCGGAACCATCAGGGGAGAATGAATTTCATATTGCGATTATTCACGGATATCTCTCTAATGCCGAGCAATTTGCCCTTGAAAACCCATCCATTGATTTAATCTTACTTGCTCATGATCAGCGCAAAGGTATATGGAAAAAAAATCAGGCAATAATTATTGGCAACGGTAAGGATTCTGAATATATATCGATTATTAAAGTTAACCAGGGCAGTCAGTGGAATATATCTGTAGATCAAAAGAAAATTAGTGAAGAATTACCGGAAGATAGTCAAATTGTCAAGATCATTGATGAATATAAAAGCAATTAAAAAATCTATTAGTATGATCTATTAATAAACCAATGAGATCCTATAGAAAAAATTGTAACTCGGAATTTGGAACTCGTAATTTGATTTGGGATATCTTCATGGTAAGGCTCATCGTTACCAGTTCCAAGTTCCGAATTCCAAATAAGTTCTCAGTACTCTCAGTGGTAAATAATTCAGATTAGTAATAAAGGTTACAATGTCAAAGGTTATCCAGAGCGCGATCAATCGCCTTATTGAAGGAAAAAACCTTAATCGTACCGAGAGTAAAAAGGTCATGAAAATTATCATGCGTGGCGAGGCGACAGAAGCACAAATCTCTGCATTTCTTGTTGCTTTACGTATGAAAGGGGAAACAGTTGAAGAGGTGACCGGTGCAGCAGAGGCGATGAATGATGGGGCAACGCACATTAAATCCCGGTTTAAAAACATCGTTGACACATGTGGTACCGGAGGAGATTCCCTGAATACTTTTAATATATCTACAGCGGCGGCCTTTGTTGCCGCAGGAGCAGGTGTCGCTGTTGCGAAACATGGTAGTAAGTCTGTATCCAGTAAATGCGGTAGTTCAGATGTGTTGACAGCTCTTGGCGTTAATATTGATATTCCTCCGGAAGAAATGGAAAAATGTCTGTATGAAGTTGGTATCGCTTTTCTCTTTGCGCCCAAATTAAAGTCATCTTTACCATATGCCATGGGGCCAAGAAGGGAAATCGGAGCAAGAACTATTTTTAACATCTTAGGTCCCCTGACCAATCCTGCCAGGACAAAACGTCAATTGTTAGGTGTTTTTGACTCCCACCTTGTTCGTCTGATGGTTGAAGTTTTGAAAGAGCTGGGAGCAGTTCAGGCAATGGTTGTCCATGGAGAAGAAGGAATCGATGAAATCTCAATAAGCGGACCAACAAAAGTATGTGAACTAGTTGATGGTGCGATTTATGAGTATCATATTCGTCCGGATAATTTTAAAATTCCCACGTCTCCTTTGCAGACAATTCAAAGTAAATCTGCCAGCCAGAACAAGTCAATCCTTATGAATGTATTAAGAGGAAAATCTTCACCTGCTTTGGATGTGGTTTTATTAAATGCCGGAGCTGCAATTAAGGTAAGCGGAAAAGTGAATTCGCTTTGGGATGGTGTCCAACTTGCGCGTGAATCCATTCAATCGGGCGCAGCGTTAGAAAAATTGAATAAAGTAAAGAAATTTACGAACCAGGTGAAACCAGAACAGGTTTGATTAACTGCTTTAGGTCGCATATATTGAAAAGAATACATATCACATCAGCATTTTTTAAGAAATCTCTGATAATTTTTGTTCTGATGATACCTGTTATCGTAGTATTGACCGTTGATTATTTCAGGGTGCCGGAATTAAATGAGGGGTCAGAACGGGTAGCCTTTATAATATCTAAAGGGGCCAGTATAAATACGATCGCAGATTCTCTTTTTGCTAAGGGATTAATAAAAGATAAAGATCTGTTTGTGCTATGGCTTACCACCCTGGATAAAGACAGATCAATTAAGGCGGGGTATTATGAAATCCCAAAAGAATTAACATATGCCCAGTTAATATCTTTTTTATCCAAAGCCCCGCCAAAGGAGATTAAAGTAACGCTGATAGAAGGTTGGCGGGTTGAAGAGATTGCACAAGAACTACAAAATAAAATAAATATTGATAAGGATAAATTTCTTCTCCTCGCTAATGATAGCCTCTTTATTAATAAATTAGACGTGGAAGCAGTCAGTTTGGAGGGATATTTATTACCGGATACCTATCTCTTTTACTGGGGAGTGGATGAGAAAATTGTAATCAAATTTCTGATGAATCAATGTTTGGCAATATTTACAGATGATGCCAGAAATCAGATCGATAAATATAAAATGACCATTCATCAGACACTTACCTTAGCATCCATTATTGAGGGAGAAGCCATCTTTGATGAAGAAAGGGAAATTATATCATCGGTCTATCATAACCGGTTAAATCGTAGAATAAAATTGCAAGCTGACCCTACAATTCAGTATATTTTGGATGGTTCACCGAGAAGATTGCTATTAAAAGATTTAGAAATAGATTCGCCTTACAATACCTATAAATATTATGGATTACCTCCCGGCCCCATATCAAATCCGGGTAAAAAATCAATACTTGCAGCCATCTACCCCGCAAACACCAAGTATATTTATTTTGTGGCAAAGGGCGATGGAAGACATACATTCTCTATTAATGCCAGGGAACATCAGAGAGCAAAAACACAATTTGACCAGGTCAGACGTGAAGTAAATCGGAAAAAACGTCTTTCTAAAACAAAAAGAGATACTCAATGAGTTTTACTTCGAAAAATCTAAATTCAGTTCAACTTGAAGCTGTTAAAAGTAAAAATCAGCATATTTTGATTCTAGCAGGAGCGGGAAGCGGAAAAACAAGGACGCTTACTTACCGAATTGCCTATCTGATTCATGAAAAGAATGTTGATCCATCGAATATTCTTGCGGTTACCTTTACTAATAAGGCTGCCCGGGAAATGAAAGAACGGGTTGAAAAATTAGCGAAGGGTAATTTGGCCAAACTATGGATCGGCACTTTCCATTCCATGTTTGCCAGATTATTAAGAATGGAAGCGAAGGCATTGCCTTATGGATCAGATTTTACGATCTATGATAGCGATGATCAGGTAAATGCGATAAAAAAAGTGATGAGCATGTTAAATATTCCGCAGCAACTCCATTCGCCAAAATTGTTTCAGGCTCGTATCAGCCAGGCAAAAAACAAGATGATATCTCCGGATAAACTCGAAGTTAAAAAAGATGATAATTTTGATGTTCTTCTTCCAGATGTGTTTCGGCGTTATAATGAGTTCCTTCATGAGAATAATGCTGTGGATTTCGATGATTTGCTGCTTTTACCAATGCAATTGTTTAATGATCATCCTTCAATCCTCAAAAAATACCACCGCAAATTTAAATATATATTAGTCGATGAATACCAGGATACAAATAAGGCGCAATATAGCCTTATACATCAACTTATGAGCAAAAATAGCCATATTTGTGTTGTAGGGGACGAAGATCAGTCGATATACCGTTGGCGTGGGGCAGACATCAACAATATATTGAACTTTAATAAGGATTATCCGGAAGCAAAAGTATTTCGTCTTGAAGAGAACTATCGTTCAAATAAATACATATTAAATGGTGCCGGTGCGCTGATTTCTAATAATACAGAACGGCTGGGTAAAGATCTGTGGACCAATAGAAAAGATGGTGATCCGATTATCCTGATGGATGCCGAGAATGAATCTGATGAAGCAAAAAAAATCGTAGAGAATATTCACAAAGAAATGTTCTCCAAAAAAAGAAGTTTCAAAGATATTGCCATTTTGTATAGAACAAATGCGCAAAGCCGGGCATTAGAAGATGAATTAAGAAAAAATGCGATTTCATATGCCATTGTAAGCGGTGTAAAGTTTTATGAACGTAAAGAAATCAAAGATATTCTCGCTTATTTAAAGGTTATAACCAATCCAAGAGACAGTGTGAGTTTGCGGAGAATTGTAAATTTCCCGTTAAGAGGAATTGGAGAAACCACAGTTGGGAAGATAGAAAAATTTGCAGAAGCGCTAAATATATCGCTTTTGGAAGGAATGGGAAAAGTTCAGGAGGTAATTTCTATATCATCGGGAATGGCCAACAGGGTACTTGAATTTTATGAGATGATTAACAAGTACCAAAAATCAAGTAAGAAAATCTCTGCTGCTGAGTTAACATCTTCATTGACACATGAGACCGGTATAATCACGCATTTGAAAAACGAATATGACCAATATGAAAGTGAAAGTCGTATAGATAATGTTTACGAATTATTTAGTACAATCGAAATCTTTAGCACCGAACGTGAGCAAGAGAAAAAAGACAGTAGTTTAAGCGCCTTTTTGGAAGATGTCGCCCTTCTAAGTGATATTGATTCTATGAATACGACACGAAATTCCGTAACGATGATGACTCTTCACTCATCAAAAGGGCTTGAATTTCCGGTAATATTTATAACCGGAATGGAAATGGGACTATTTCCTCTCCAACGTAATTTTGCCGATAATTCAGAATTGGAGGAGGAGAGAAGACTCTTATATGTGGGTATGACCCGTGCTCAGGAGAATCTGTATTTAAGTTATGCACGTTCACGCAGAAGATTTAACAATATCAACTATACGACACCTTCCTTATTTCTGGATGAGATACCATCGGAATTTACCGAAGAAAGATTGGCAGGAAGCTCTGCAACCGGAAAAGGAAAAAGTAAACGTCATACCAGAAGGAAAAAGTTACTGGAATACTTCCACCAGGAAGATGAGTCACAGGAAGAAGTTACCAGTTATGCCATTGGCAGTCGGGTATACCACGAAACATTTGGTAAAGGAGAAGTTATTGGTGTAGAGGGGCAGGGGGATAAAATGAAGATATCTATTAAATTTGAAGGCGAAGTATATAAAAAACTCATTGCTCAGTATGCCAATCTAACCCCGATTGAAATATCAGATTAACAGGAAGTTTTATGAAATTTATAAAAATATCATTACTTATTGGATTATTTTTAATTATTCAGTCAGAAGTTTCATTCGGACAACAACGCTCAGAAAGTGATGATTTTTCATATGCGCTTAAGTTATATAATGAAAAATTATTTCATCTGGCTGCTCGACAGTTTTCACGATTTGCCACAAATTACCCCGGCAGCAATAAAGTAGCGGAAGCAGGATATTATAGCGGGAGGGCTCTTTATTATTTAGAAGATTATGCCAATGCCAGGATTGAATTCCAACGTGTTGCTGTTGATTTTCCCAGGCATGACCGGGCAGCAGAAAGCTGGTATATGATCGGTGAATGCTATGTCGCCCTCGATAATGATTTAGAAGCGGCAAAGGCATTTGAAATGGTAAGATTATTGCATCCGCAACACGGAAAAGCAGCTGAAAGTATCTTGCGTGCGGGCAATATTTATCAACAATTAAAAAAATATGATGATGCCGAGCAGTTGTATAACCTTATTCAAAATAGATATGGTGAATCAACGTCATACTTTCCCAGTTTTCTGGCAGAGGCAAAACTCTTTCTGGAAAAGGGACAGACCAGCAAGGCAAAAGAAAATCTTGAAAAGATAATCGCCAGTGACAGCGGTGATAAAATTAAGGCCCAAACCTGGTTTTATATGGGTGAATCTTATCGGGCTCAGGGGAATTATCAATTGGCGATCCCACCCTATCAAAAGGTGATCACTTATTATAAAAATACCAGCATTTATCCCAATACTGCTTTGTCACTTTCTCAAATATATCTTCAAAGGGGAAATTATCCTGAGGCTCAAAAGATCATAAGTGAAGCTCTCAATAACAATCCACCTGCTGAATATGTATACAACATGCAGGAAAGTTTAGCGGATGCTTATTATTTAAGCGGGAAGCATGCGCTTGCCAGTAAAAATTATCAATCCCGTCTCGAGTCACCGGATTCGACAAAATACATCCTCATAAAATTAAAACTGGCCCTGTCCTGGCATAAACAAAATAATACAAACAGAGCGATACAAACACTTAAAGATATAATACTTAAGAAAAAATATCATAATGCCATTGGATATCATAATGCGAAAAATCATTATTTCAAATGGTTACAGGAAAACGGGGCCTATGAATCTGGTATCTCTGATCTCTATACATTAAAAACGATGAAAGCATTGTCAAAAGATGATCAAATTTGGTTGGCGGGCTTTCTCCAATTGCAAAAAGACTGGCAAGGTATCATCAGAGAACTACAACCAGCGATATATTCTGATTCAAAATTCAGATATAAGGATAATTTCATCTATGAAGTTGCCATGGCGAATGAACACCTGGCAGATTATAAGGAAAGTGCCCGTTATTACAAGATGTTGCTTGAAGGGTACGCTTCGAGTGAGCTTGCTCCCCAGGCAGAAGAAAGGCTCGATTATATCCGACGCTATCACCTGGTAGATGAAAATGTAGGAATTGGCCAGTTGGCAATCTTAATGGGAGATGTCATCAACAGAAAGGATGATGCCCAGCTTCAGTTCAATCTAGGCCAGATATATTTCGGGAATTTAAAAAATTATCAGAGTGCCCTGTTCCAGTTTCAGAATGCTTTGCAAAGTGCCGAGGATCCCTCCTTGCAGGTTGACATATACCATTATATAGGACTTACTTATCAAAAACTGGCAGAAGATGAGAATGTCAGCAGTAACAAAAAAAGTGAGTATTTCGCTCTGGCAAAGAAGAATTTAGGAAAAGCCATGGAAAACCTGACGGCGGCGTCAGAGGCTGACCTTGTGGCCTGGCATTTTGTATCTTTAGGAATCAAAGCCGATAATTCGTCCTCGAAAAAGCAAATTGGCTATTATGAAACTCTGGTTAAACAATATCCTGATAGTCCGTTGCGGGAAAATTGGTATGCCCGATTGGGAGAACTCTATGGTGAAAATACGGAGGATGTGACTTCTGCCTTAAAGTACTATAATATGCTAAGTGAACAATTCCGTGGTAGCAAAAAATTTCCGTCTTATCTTTATAAGAGAGCAATCTTAAATTTGAAAATTGAAAAAGAACGATCAATTGATGATTTTAAAATTATCGCAGGTTCTTATCCATATTCGCGGCCAGCTGCAAATTCGCTCTATAATTTGGGTTTGGTTTGGGAATTAGAGGGAAATTTTACTCAGGCCGGTCAGGTATATACCAAAATCCTGAATGAATATTATTATACAGATCTTGCTGATAAATCTAATTTGAGACTGGGTGATTGCTATTTATATTCGGGAAAGAGTGCCGAAGCAGTTGCTTTATTTACAGAAATTTTAAATCCGATTGAGGCGGAAGATGTTGTCTTAATTCGGGAAATGGTATCTGAGGATCAGTCGGCATTGACTTTTAAACTGGCACGGGCCTATTTTTATATGAAGGAGTTCAATTTTTCCAGGAAACATCTAGTAAATTATTTAGCCAATAATCCAAAGGGCTCATTTAGCGGTGAAGCCAGTTTTTTACTGGGAGAGATATATCTCACAATCAACGATCCGTATAGTGCAGTTAACAGTTACAGTAATGTGTCAAAAAACGATGCAGCACTTTATCCTCAAGCCTTGCGAAAGATTGCAGATATATATTTTGAAGAAGAAGAATACGAAAAAGCGGCAGAAAATTATAAAAATTTAGTTGCGGTTACTGAAGAAAAATCTGAAAAAGCGGATATATTGGCCAGACAAATAATTTCGTATATACGTAGTGGGAAAAAAAGTTCTGCTGATAAATGGATCTCGATCTTTAACAAAAATTACAAATCTGAAACAGATCATCGGGCCTCATTCCAGTTTGAGTTTGGTAATTATAATCGTTTATCAAAGAACTATAATCAGGCAGTTAAATATTTTAAAAATGTAAAGAGCAGCTATTCAAAATCTTCTTATGTTGATGATGCTGACTATTATCTGGCACTTACCTATATTGCTGTTAACAGACATGAGGACGCGATAAATATCCTGACCGAATTTCCAAAAAATTATCCAGAGAGTAATAATCTTGGCGCCGTATTAAATACACTCGGCGGAATTTATTTTCGATCAGAAAAATATGAAAGCGCGATTACAAGTTTTAAGTATGCTCTGGATAAGCCATTAAAACCCGAGGTAAGACGACAGGTAATGAGCAACTTGATTAAAGCTTACACTTTTGTTAATTTTTGGGATGCAGCTCTGGCCCTTACCCGTGAGTATATCCAAAGATACCCTGAATCTGAAGATGCCATAGATAAAAAAATACTTATAGGCCGGGCCTATGTTCATTTGAATCAAGTTGATCTGGCTGTTGATTTACTAAAGGAAGTCCGCTTAATAGCCGATAGTGAAAGAGAACCGGAAATACAATTTTATATAGGCGATGCTTATTTCCAGACAGGGCAATATGAAAATGCTATTGCCGAATATGTAAAAATTCCGTTACTTTCCCGTAAAACAAAGTTACAATGGGAAGCCAGCGCTCTTTATTATTCTGGTCAGGCCTATGAAAAACTTGGACGGATCAATGATGCAAAGAGAATGTATGCAGAAATTGTGAAACGTCCGGGTATTGATATTATCCTGAAAAAAGAAGCTCAAAAGAGAATAAAAGAAATTGAGAAATAATCAGATTTTTATCCGGGAGGATCGATGGATTCTTTAAAATATGTATTAGTTAGTCTCCTTTTTCTGATCTTTATTTCATGTGGGGGATCTTCAAAAACCTCAACAGAAACAGATAGTAGGTCTTACGATGAGGCAGAATCTTCACTTAGAATAAGCGAGTTAAAAGAGAATATTGAGGATGAGCCAAATAATCTTGAATGGCGTTTTCAATTGGCAAGGGAATATGAAGCGATGGATCGCAATATGGAGGCACTTAAAACTTATGAAGAGGTGCTTACTATTGATCCAAATCAGGCAGATATAAAATACAATTATGCTGTGCTCGCCTTGCGAATGGGTGATAAACGCAAGTCTTTTCAGGCATATAAGGAAATCCTGCTTGGGAGCGATGGACCTCAATATTTGAATAGAATTGCACCAAAATTTCTTGATAGTTATGAAGTCAAGCCAATTATTTCTTCACCTTCTCCGGAAGCATATGCTAATTATTCCAATGACGGTACTAAAATCATTTATCAGGCCTATAACAATGATAACTGGGATATTTTTGAATACGATATCGCTTCACAAACAACAAAACAATTAACCTTTGATCCGGCTCATGAGGAAAATCCGGTGTATTCACCGAATATGAGAACAATCGCATATACATCCACAAGAGATGATCATAGAAATGTAGATTATAACCAAAAATTGCGGGATATCTATATTATGGATCTGGCCAGCCAAATTGAGACAAATCTGACTACAAATAGTTCAAATGACTGGAAGCCCCGATATGACAGAACGAACAACTTTATTGTATTTGTTTCCGAACGTAGCGATCTTCGGGAAGTGGATCTTACAGAGTTATACAGCCATATATATATCATGGAAGGAGAGGGGAGTTTTCAGCTTCAATTATCAAAAGTCGATGCAAATGATGGCGGTCCGGTGTTGAAAGGTGGGGAAACCGGTACTATTTATTTTGATTCAAACAGAAATGGTAGTTTTGATATTTATCATATGAAGGCTGATGGAAGTGAATTGAAACAAATAACATATGACCAGGAAATTAACAATGTCGCCCCTGACCTGAATCCGGACGGTACAAAGATTGCTTTCTTCTCTGATCGGGATGCAAATTATGAAATTTATACGATGAATGAGAACGGGGATAATGTACAAAGGATAACATCGAATCCGGCTGATGACGTAAACCCGGTATTTTCACCTGATGGCACAAAACTACTTTTTCATAGTGATCGTATGGGAAATTATGATATATTTGAGGCTAATCTGACCAGGAAAAATGAAGCAGCGACTATTAGTGATGTTGTCGCCAGGATTGATGCGTCTATAGCTGCGCTCTAATGAACCTTCCACAATTACTTGATTACCTCGGTAACAAGAAAGATTTTTTACAGAATATAACAACCTGGAAAACAATTCCAGCACAGGAAGCACAAACCGTATCTTTTCCGAAATCAATTCCCCCAAAAATAATTGAAGTTTTGAAGCAGGACGGCATTTCATCGCTTTACACGCATCAAGCAAGTGCTTTCAAGCAAATTCAGGCAGGAAATAACGTTGTAATTATAACACCGACTGCTTCAGGCAAAACCCTGACCTATAATCTTCCAATTCTCACTTCTCTCCTTAAAAATCCTGAAATTCGCACCCTTTATCTTTTCCCGACAAAAGCATTGGCGCAAGACCAGGTTCATGAGCTCCACCATTTAGTTGAAAAACTCGGTGAACCGATCATCTGTCACACTTTTGATGGTGATACCCCTCGGGAAGTAAGACGAACCATCCGTTCCGCCGGACATATTGTGGTTACTAATCCTGATATGCTTCATCAAGGAATCCTTCCACATCATATACTGTGGATAAAACTTTTCGAAAATTTAAAATTTATAGTAATAGATGAGATTCATGCATATCGTGGGGTATTTGGCAGCCATATAGCCAATGTTATCCGCCGTTTAAAGCGGATTTGTAATTTTTACGGCAGTGACCCTCAGTTTATTTGCAGTTCTGCAACCATTGCAAACCCGGAGGAAATTGCAGAAAAAATAACCGGTTCCCCTGTAACTGTGGTTGATAATAATGGTGCACCTACAGGAGAAAAACATTTTCTCTTTTATAATCCACCTGTTGTTAATCAGGAGTTGGGATTAAGAAATTCGGTTCTTAAAGAAGTACGCGAGATCGTAAAACATTTTTTACCAACCGGTATACAATTGATTGTTTTTGCCAGAAGCCGGTTAAATGTGGAAATACTGGTGACTTATCTGAAAGAATCCGCAAAGCAGTTAAAGATAAGCCCAAATAAAATAAGAGGTTACCGCGGAGGGTACTTACCAAATGAGAGGCGGAAAATCGAGCAGGGCTTAAGAAACGGAGATATTCAAATAGTGGTTAGTACGAATGCGCTGGAATTAGGGATTGATATCGGCCAGCTGGATGTTTCAATTATGACCGGCTATCCGGGTAGCATCTCCAGCAGCTGGCAGCAAGCGGGAAGGGCGGGACGGAGGCAGACAACATCGGTATCACTGATGGTTCTCAGTAGTGCCCCACTTGACCAGTATCTGGCTGAACATCCGGATTATTTTTTCGGGAAAAATCCAGAAACAGCAAATATTGATCAGAATAACCTGCCAATTTTAATGAGTCATTTAAAATGCGGTGCTTTTGAACTTCCCTTTACCTCAGAAGAAAAATTTGGTACAGATGCGACACAACAACTCTTACAATATCTCAAGGACGAACGGGTACTGAGAGAAACCGATGGAAAGTATTATTGGATGCAGGATGTTTATCCGGCCGATGAAATAAGTCTTCGAAATGCCAATCCCAATAATGTCGTGATCGTCAATACCTCTGATAATAATCAGATAATCGGTGAAGTTGATCTGTTTTCGGCACCCCTGTTGGTGCACAAGGATGCCATCTATATCCACGAAAGTCAGCAATATCAGGTGGATGAGTTGGATTGGGAAGGTAAAAAGGCTTTTGTCAGCGAGACAGATTCAGACTACTACACGGATGCAATCGCCAAAACAGATCTAAAAGTTCTGGACATACTTGAAAAACGGGAAGGAAAGCATCATACCTTTTATGGAGAAGTGGCTGTTACAACGGTTGCTACGGCCTTTAAAAAGGTAAAATTTTTCACACATGAGAATGTGGGCATGGGGAAGATATATCTACCGGAAATGGAAATGCATTCGAACTCAACCTGGCTGGAGTTTCCAAATATGTTATTTACCGATCCTTATTTTGAGGAGTCGGTTATTGGCGAGGGTCTCCGTGGGATTGCCTACACGATGCAAAACCTGATACCGCTTTATATTATGTGCGATCGGGCCGATATCAGTGTTATTCCGATGGTTCGTGCTCCGTTTTCAAATATGCCCACCATCTATGTTTATGATAAATATCCTGGTGGTATTGGATTAAGCAAAAAAGTGTATACGATACTTCCGACAATTTTACAGGCTGTCCTCGAGCATATTCAAACCTGCTCCTGTGAAAAAGGTTGTCCCTCCTGTATTGGCCCTCCTCTTGAATCAGGTATTTTTGGTAAAGATAGCGCTCAGCGCATCCTGAAAGAATTGCTCTGAATATGTTCACATGGATCTTCAAGATAAATTAAAATATTACCAGACAGAGAGAAAACAGGCGCTCCCTGAAAAGGAACATCATCACGACGAAATTGCCTTTACGCTTGAGGGTACGATTCTGGAAGGCGAGACACTTCCGATCGTAAAGATTGAAAAATTTGAGCCCTATCGTCATTTTAATCCCACTATAACCAATAAAAACTTCTCGTCGGTTCACTTGCCACTATTGACAAAAAAACAATTTCAGGATCCAATTTCTCTGGAGAATTTTTTAGTATTTGATCTGGAGACAACCGGTTTAGCCGGAGGAACGGGAACCTATCCTTTTTTAATGGGTTTTGGAACATTTGAAAAAGAAGGCATCCGGATTTATCAGTATTTTTTACCTGAATTTGGAAGAGAAATAAGTGCTTATTTGGATATGAAAACTCTCTGGGCAGAAAAAAATATATTACTTTCATATAATGGTAAATCCTATGATTATCCACTCTTTCGCAACCGATTGATACTTAACCGTATGGACAATCCATTTGAGAGTTACAACCACCTGGATTTGTTACATCTTACCCGCAGATTATGGAAACATGCACTCCCATCCTGTTCTCTGGAAACGATAGAAGAGCGGATATTTTCCTTTAATCGCTGGCGGGATATTGACGGATCGTTGATTCCCCAAGCTTATTTTACATTTTTACAAACCGGTGCTATGAATGATATTAAACGCATTGTCGATCATAATCAGCAAGATATTATTTCTTTAGCCAGACTGCTTTTTTATCTGCATCAGGTAGAAAATAATGAAATGATTTCAGGCTTTCCTGACCGGGAATTAGTATCCATGTTCAATATTGCTGTAAATATTTCAGACCTGGGTCGGATTGAGCCAATTATTAAATCTTTAGCGGCAAACGATAAAAAATTGCCCAATCAGTCCCTTAAAAGTTATAGTCTGTTGTTAAAACGGCAAAATAAATGGCCCCAGGCACTGGAAATCTGGCAAAAATTCATTAAAAATGGTGAGGAAATCATATTTGCTTGCGAAGAACTGGCAAAATTTTATGAACATCGGGAAATAAAAATCGACCAGGCTATAGAATACACAAATCGTGCGATAGATTTCCTCAACATTGTCAAAGAAATAGAGGCGGAAGAGGAGAGTGAAGATATCCGGAACAGGTTTGACCATCGATTAAATCGTTTAAATGGAAGGCTGAGAAAGAGGATAGATAAGTCAGTTTGATATGTCCGGATCATTTTCATATTGCTTCATTGGTTTTACATGCCTATATTGCATTTATTATTCTTAAAAACCCACCTATCTTATCAGCATGTAACGGAGGAGATATGCATCATAATAATCTAGCTGAAATGTTTTTCAGCACAGCTGAGAGACTTGGCGAGCGAACAGCTTATATGCACAAACCGGAAAATGAGTACCTCTCAGTCAATTTTAATGAAGCAAAGGAAGGTGTTCAAAAAATAGCAGCAGGCTTAGCTTCATTAGGAATAAAAGCGGGAGATAAGGTTGCATTAATTTCACCAAACAGATTTGAATGGGCATTTTCAGATTATGCAATTCTTTCATTAGGGGCAATAACTGTCCCGATATATCCCTCATTATTGCCCGAACAGGTACAATATATTCTGATTGATTCTGAAGCAAATGTTGTCATCTGCTCCGATGAGGATCAGTATGCAAAAGTGGATCAGGGACGCGGGCAATGTCCATCCCTTAAATCTGTTGTAGTGATGGATTCCATTGAAGATGATGGGAAACATATCTCTTTAAGTACATTGAAGGAAAAGGGTTCAGAATTATTAGAGAAAAATCCGGAACTGATAAAGGAACAAGTAAAAAAGACAAAATCTGATGATCTGGCTACGATTATTTACACTTCCGGCACGACCGGCGAACCGAAAGGTGCTTTACTCACCCATGGTAATTTTCTCAGTAATGTTGAAGGATCATTACACCATCTGAGTGTCAATGAAACGGATGTCTTTTTGTCATTTTTACCACTTTCACATGTATTTGAGAGAATGGCTGGTCATTTTCTTGCTAATTATATTGGTGCTACGATTGCGTATGCGGTCAGTATTGATACGGTGGCTGAGAATATGGGCGAAGTGAATCCAACCGTAATGACCAGTGTGCCAAGATTTTACGAAAAAATATATGCGCGGATACTTGAGAATGTAGAAACAGGATCACCAATCAAACGAAAAATATTCTATTGGGCACTTGGTGTCGGACGCGAATACATCACTAAGATTATGAATAAAGAGAATATTAGCGGGGGTCTTCAGTTTAAACGTAATCTGGCCTATAAACTGGTATTTAGCAAATTAGCTGAACGCGTGGGTGGTAAAATGCGCTTTTTTGTTTCCGGAGGAGCGCCTCTTGCCAAGGAAATTGCAGAGTTTTTTGGAGCTGCTGGTTTGATTATATATGAAGGATACGGTTTAACAGAAACATCGCCGGTAATTGCTGTGAATAAGGAAGATCTGTTCAAATTTGGAACAGTAGGGCCAGTAATCCCCAATGTGGAAGTAAAAATTGTTGATGATGGGGAAATTTTAACGCGTGGACCACACATCATGCTTGGATATTTCAAGAAAGAGGAAGAGACAAAAGAGGCCGTTGATGAAGAAGGATGGTTCCACACCGGTGATATAGGTTTTCTGGATGATGATGGTTGTCTGACAATAACTGACCGGAAAAAGAATATTTTGGTTACCTCCGGTGGTAAAAATATCGCTCCACAACCGATCGAACTTAAACTGGTGACCCGCAAATATATTGAACAAGCGATGGTTATTGGCGACAGAAGAAGATTCTGCACCGCCGTAATCGTTCCTGCCTTTGAAATTCTGGAAAAATGGGCCCAGGAAAATAATATTGACTATAAAGACCTGGGCGAGTTATCAAGATTAATTGAGGTGAGGGAACTGATAAAAAAGGATGTTGAAGGTGTAAACAATGATCTGGCCAGCTACGAAACGGTAAAGGAGTTTTATCTCACAGAGGCCCCGTTTTCGATAGAAACCGGCGAATTGACGCCTTCGTTAAAGGTTAAAAGAAAAGTGGTCCTGAACAAATTTGCAAATCAAATTGAAGAAATGTACAAAGTATAGTTGAATTTAAGCCCCACGCCTGCGGCGTGGGGCTTAAATTCAACATCCTAATCGACCTATGGGAATTATTAAAGAACACCCGCCTGTAAAACTCATCACCGCTATTACATATCGCTCAGGATTTGATACAAAACCTGTGTTTTCAGAACTTGAAAAAATACAATCTCCAGTCGAAATAAGATCTGAAATATATAATTTTTCTCAGTTTACGCCATATTATGAACTGGAAATGGGTAGGAATCTGAAAAAATGTTTTGTTACTTTTATAAATTTGATCGATCCTGAAGAATTGCCTTTTATAAAGGTAAAAACAAATACCTTAGAGAAAAAATATTATCTAGATAAAAAGCGTCAGATCAATATAGACCCTGGTTATATCACCCAGGCCAAACTGGTTCTGGCCACAACCAAGAATTACAGCCACAGAATTTATTTAGGGCAGGGGATTTTCGGAGATGTACATATGCAGTTTACTAATAAAAGCTATCAGCCACAACCCTGGACCTATCCCGACTATAAAGACGAGAATAATGTAAAGTTTTTTAATTTTGTTAGAAAGAGATATCTTGAACAA
The DNA here is from genome assembly GCA_023132435.1 of Calditrichia bacterium. Classification (GTDB taxonomy): domain Bacteria; phylum Calditrichota; class Calditrichia; order JAJRVZ01; family JAJRVZ01; genus JAGLYF01. The sequence continues at coordinate 32,247 of JAGLYF010000105.1, forward strand.
CTGGCGGAGATATAAATCCCAAATATCAAATTACAAATAATAAATAAAATCTAAATCTCAATATCAAAATTCCAAACAACCCAATCTGCATTTTTGGAAATTGGAAATTCGGTATTGAAATTTATTTGAGATTTGGATTTTGTTATTTGTGATTTTAGATGTATGATCCCCGTTATTCATAAATCTCTTCATTTTTTCAATATTCCTTATTACTTTATAAATATTTTTTTTCAAAGGAGGAGTTTGTGTCGGGTGTTACCTACAAAAAAGCCGGTGTGAATATCGATGAAGGGGAAAAGGCAGTCAGAGATATCAAGGAAAAGGTCCGCTCAACCCACAATCATAATGTTCTTACAGATTTAGGCAGCTTTTGTGGAATGTATTTACTTGAAAAGGACAAATATGAACAGCCGGTATTGGTATCCAGTACGGATGGTGTTGGCACCAAGTTAAAAATTGCCTTTTTGATGGATAAACATGATACTGTGGGTGAGGATCTGGTAAATCATTGTGTTAATGACATTGCTGTTGGTGGGGCAAAACCCTTGTTTTTTCTGGACTATTTTGCCACGGATCGATTGCAATCCACTGTTTTTACAGATGTTATAAGTGGTTTTGTGCGGGGCTGTAAATACAATGACTGTGCTTTGATTGGCGGTGAAACAGCGGAAATGCCGGATATGTATCAACCCGGAGAATATGATCTTTCAGGGACCATTGTAGGGATAGTTGAAAAAAGCAAAGTAATCGATGGTAAACGCATTAAAAAATCAGATATATTGATTGGATTGCAATCAAATGGTTTACATACCAATGGCTATTCACTGGCAAGAAAAGTCTTATTCGATCATTTCGAGATTACAGATTATGTAGATGATCTATCCTGCACAATTGGCGAGGAATTACTTAAAGTTCATTCGAGTTATCTAGATATAATTCAGTCAACCATAGAGAATTTTCAAATAAATGGAATTTCACACATAACAGGTGGAGGAATTGAAGGAAACACTAAAAGAATCTTAAGCAATACTTTAAATTTAAATATTGATTGGTCGTCCTGGAGTCAATCAACCATTTTTTCCGTAATTAAAGACCTGGGTAAAGTCCCTGAGGAAGATATGAAGCGTACCTTTAATCTGGGTATCGGGCTTGTGTTTATTGTTCCTGAGGAATCTGCGCAATCTTTCTATGATTTTTTAATAAATAAGGGTAAAAAAGCCTATTTTATAGGAGAAGTCATTTAACCTGAATTATTCAAAAAAATTAAAGTTAAGGAGTATAAGTAACATGTAATCAACGATTTAATTCCCCCTTAGCAAAGAGCCCGTCCCGCAACTGCGGGAGGGTTAGGGGGTTGTTTTAACATTAATCTTTTGAAATATGTCAGTACTTTACAACCCCTTAGTCCCCTTTTTTAAGGGGAAACTTTACTGTCGCTATTTGAAAAATCTAAAATTCATGAATTAAACAGGCTAAATAGTGCATTATTTGCGGTTATCTTTATAAAGGATATATTGGATATGTTGATATTACTTGTAATGATTTTGACTTTTTTCGGTTATATCCTGTTTTACCGGCTGTATGGCCGATATATTGGCAGAAAGATATTTGGGCTTACTGATACAAGGATTCCTCCATCCGTTGCACAGGAAGATGGCGTAGATTATGTCCCAACCCGCAAGGAAATCATATTTGGCCATCATTTTACCTCGATTGCCGGAACCGGACCGATCGTTGGACCGGCAATTGCTATTATCTGGGGCTGGATTCCCGCCGTGCTCTGGGTTTTTCTCGGTTCAGCAATTATTGGTGCTGTTCACGATTTTAGCGCTCTGATAATATCCATGCGCAATGAAGGCAAATCAATTTCAGAAATTACCGCAAAATATATCAACCGTCGTACAAGAATTTTATTTTTTATCGTTGTATTTTTAGCATTATGGATTATCATCGCGATATTCGGACTTGTGATTGCAATCATATTTAGCATGTTTCCTACTTCTGTTTTGCCGGTTTGGTTGCAGATTCCGATTGCTGTTTATCTGGGACATTTGATCTATAAAAAAGGTAAACATGTTATCGGATGGTCTGTCCTGGCGGTCGTCGCAATGTATATAACCATGATTATCGGAAGTTATTTCCCAATAGATATGCCTGAGCTAGCTGGTATACCCGCAACCGGAATCTGGACTATAATTTTATTTATTTATGCCTATATCGCCTCTGTTCTACCGGTAACAACACTACTTCAGCCCCGTGATTTTATCAATGCTTATCAATTGTTAATCGCAATGACCTTGCTGTCTCTGGGAGTGCTTTTTGCCACTTTTATTGGCGGTATGGAATTAGTGGCGCCTGCTGTGCAGCTCAATCCACCAGAAGCCCCTCCGGTCTGGCCCTTTTTATTTATTACAATTGCCTGTGGCGCCATTTCCGGTTTTCATGCCCTGGTCGCCTCAGGAACATCTGCCAAACAGGTTCGTAGCGAAAGTGATTCCCTCTTTATCGGATATGGCTCAATGCTTGTCGAAGGAGCACTGGCAACCCTGGTGATCATTGCTGTAGCTGCCGGTATTGGCATGGGCTATACATCGGAAGGACAAACCCTAACTGGTATCAATGCCTGGTCGAGTCACTATTCATCCTGGACTGCGGCAGCCGGTCTTGGATCCAAAATCAGTGCTTTTGTAATCGGCGCGGCGAACATGATAGCTACCCTGGGTATTCCTCATAAAATTGCCGTAGTCGTTATGGGCGTATTTGTCGCTTCTTTTGCAGGTACAACCCTTGACACGGCTACCAGAATTCAACGATATGTGATCAGCGAGCTCGGTTCAGATTTAAGAGTAGGTCATTTCAGAAACCGGCATACGGCAACTTCTTTTGCCATTCTCAGCGCAGCAATTCTTGCCTTTGCTTCCGGTGCTGATGGTAAGGGAGCACTTTCTCTCTGGCCCCTTTTTGGCGCGGTTAATCAGACTCTGGCTGCCCTGGCCCTGATCATCGCTACGCTCTATCTGCGTAATATGGGGGGATGGAAGTGGATAATTACCGGTGTCCCGGCCGTATTCATGTCGGTGATGACATTATGGGCTTCAGTGATGAATCAAACGCAATTTGGTGTTGGAAATAATTTGCTGCTCCAGATTATCAATGCAGCGATCGTTTTGATCGTAGCCTGGATTATTGTGGAGGGGATTATTAAGTTTTTTTGTGGTGAAAAGATTTCTATCAGTCTCGGCTGATCCACAGAGGCGGACGGGATAACAATAAACCAAAAGAAATAAAATGCAAAATTTCCTCAATAAATTTTTAAAATCATTACGCGATAAAAAACAGGTTCTTACCGATTCGGCTCGCCATAAAGCGGTTGATGTTATCAAATGGGAAATTTCTGAGCTGGAAAATATTTTTGCACTTCTCGTTTTGGGATCTTTCGTTGGGATTCCTGCTACGCCCAGTCCCATAACATTGAATTTACTTCCCTATATGGAGAAAGAATTACAGATGATGATGGAGAAAGTGGTTACCGCCTCCGGTCCCATATCCGATCTTTTCTCACATTTAGATACGGCGTAATTGTGGACAAAAAGGGTAAAAATTTATTTTTTCTCGGTAAAGGTGGTACGGGTAAAACGACAATTTCTGCTCTAACAGCGACGGCGCTGGCGGAAAAAGGGGAAAAAGTCGTTTTACTCTCGATGGATCCTGCCCATAATCTTTTTGATGTTTTTCAGATTAATTCCTCAAAAAATGCTGTAAAACTACACGATAATTTTATCATTGAAGAGATTGATATTCAATATTGGATAAAAACTTACCTTAAATCGATCGAAGAAAAAATTGCCGGGTCCTATAAATATCTGACTGCTCTCAGTCTGGAAAAACACATCAATACTATCCGGTATTCTCCCGGGTTGGAGGAATATGCCTTGCAATACGCTTATGAAGCAGTTGAAAAAAAGTACAAAGATTACACCTATCGGCTTTTTGATATGCCGCCAACCGCTCTGGCACTGAGATTTTTTAATCTTCCAATACTGAGCCTGATATGGCTTGAGCAATTGATAGATTTAAGAAAAAAAATACTCGAAAAACATAAAATTATAAACGATGTTTATAAAAGGGATTTTGCAAAAACCGATGATAAAATTTTAAACCAGTTATTCAGGATGCAGAGTGATAATGAAAAGATTATAAAGAATCTTCAGGATGTGAAAAAATCCGGTATATATATCATTTTAAATGAAGATAATCTTTCGCTATCTGAATCAGCGAATATTTATAAGATGATTTCAGAAAACAGATTCAGTATCGATGGGATTCTGGTCAATAAATACCAGGATGTTATGAAACAAGGTGATTTTGAAAAAAAATTCACCAATTTGTCCCTTCATTTTTTCCCCTTGGGCCAACATACCCTAATTGGTATGACAGACCTTAAAGAATATATAAATAACGAAATGTTTCAACAATATATATATTCAATAATGTTGCCAGGTGAGAACATATTTTAACGATTGTTCCTAGAAGCGTCGCCCACCACCACGTTTTCCACCACCTTTACGGTCTTCAGAGCGAGGGCGAGCCTCATTGACATTAAGACTTTGCCCTTTTAAGTCCTTCCCATTCAAACCGTCGATTGCCGACTGCGCTTCAGTTTTAGAAGGCATCTCCACAAATCCAAAGCCACGTGGTTCGCCACTGAATTTGTCCTTTATAATATTGACGGATTCGATCTGTCCGAAGGCCTCAAACGCCTGTCGTAAATCCTCTTCGCTGACGTCACGTGATAGGTTTCCGACGTAAATATTCATTCTAATCTCCTTTTTGTTTTGAAGGTAGTGTAAAAAATAACCACAGAGCACACAGAGTAATTATTTGATATTTATTGACTTAAACGAGTTTATTCTTTTCTCTCGCATCCGGAGACTGATCAGGATTCTCTTTGGGGTGAATATTGTTTTTATCCAGTTTACGTTTTTTTTTCTCTTCTTTCTTTTTTATCTTTGCTAATTCTTTCTTCCGTTTTTCATATTGATAATTAGTTTTTGCCACCTTGTCATCCTTATTTAATGGTTGTTCTTTACATAAATTAACTTAAATCGTCCCTTTGGACTTTCACGTTGTTCAATTTTAAATTTTTTAATTGATTTAATCAACGGAGTCAACTTTTGGAAGCCATAGTTTCTGGAATCAAAATTTGGTTGCTTTTTCTGTAGAAGATTTCCAACATCTCCTAGATATGCCCAACCATCATCATCTGCCAAATCGGATATTGTAGACGAAATCAGTTTAATCACCTTTGGAGTTATTTTATCGATATTGTTTTTTAGTGGGGACTTGCTCTTTGCAAATTCCGATTCACTTCCCTCAGATTGGTATTTAAGAATTTCAATATAAATGAATTTATCACAAGCAACGATAAATGGTTCCGGTGTTTTCTTCTCGCCAATTCCAAATACTTTCATCCCGGCTTCTCGAAGCCTTGTGGCCAAACGGGTAAAATCACTGTCGCTGGAAACAAGGCAAAAACCATTGACTTTTTCTGAATATAGAATATCCATCGCATCAATAATCATTGCTGAATCTGTCGCATTTTTGCCTCTTGTATATCCATATTGTTGAATTGGTGTTATGGCATTTTCCAGAAGGATATCCTTCCACTTTGATAGATGAGGCTTTGTCCAGTCTCCATAAATTCTTTTTATAGTAGGATTACCATACTTAGCGATTTCTTCCATCATCTCTTTCACATAAGCAGAAGGTATATTATCACCGTCTATTAATATTGCGAGATTTAAATCCATAAAATTTACCAAACATTCTATTTTATACAATATACCCAAAAAATAATTTAAATACGCTGAAAATAATTTTTATACATCAAGCATTGTGAAATATGATGCAGAAATGTAGTCTTGCCAGCAAGAATATCATTTCAATTATCACTCCTGCCGGAACAGAAGTTGCCCGCAGTGTCAGAACGAAAAAGCCGATATGCAGAAATTGGCCTTAGATCCGCAATATCTGGGGGGAGAGATCGCTATGATCGGTGTCTTGCAGACCTGGACACGGACGATGGATTATCATCCCCATATCCATTATCTCATCCCTGGTGGAGCAATCTCTACCGATGGCAGGAAATGGATTTCGGCTAAAAATGGGGGATAACGTCCTGATGTCACTTTATAACATCACAGGGAAGGAACGTCTAAAAGTGAAAATCATTGCTGAATTTATTACATATCTTCAAGTAAATGGATATCATTCAGCTGAATAAAACGATTAATCTTGTAAACATTCCTTAAAAATCTAAATTAAAACTCATTTCAATACCAGATTCTGTTATATGCAAATTCCATACAGCAATTGGCCAAGTTCATCCCCGGCTTGCAGGCTGATCCCGATAAATCGGGACGATCAGGTGCAAAACCGATTCGTTAGAAGGAACGCAGGTAAAACCGCAGAATTATCTAATCAACAAACATTTCCTGACTTTAACAAATTTTTCTGATTCAAGATGAATAAAATACATCCCGCTGGCAAAACCCGCCGCATTCCACTCAACGCTGTAATTTCCAGCGTTCTGCTTTGCGTTTACCAGCGCAGCTACCTTTTGCCCGAGGATGTTGTAAATGCTGAGCTCTACTTGACTGGCGGCTGGAAGCTGATAGCTGATAGCTGTTGTGGGATTGAATGGATTGGGATAATTCTGGAATAATTTATAAGCGGAGGATGTCGCTTCAGGTTGACGGGTTTCTTTAAATCCGGTTAAACCACCGCCGGTTGTGGTTTTTAGAATAGTGCCTCTATTTCCACCAATCCAGCCAGTATTCTCATCTAAAAAATATAAGGCGTAGAATCCCTCTGAATAAGGTGAAGAGCTTAGTTGCCAAGTGATACCTCCATCTTCTGAAAATAGTATTGTCCCTGGTTCATCATCATTACCACCGCTTGCAACTGCAAAGCCAGTTAGAGAGTCTATGAACCAAATTGAATTAATGTTATATATCCCGTCTCCTGAGATAGAATGAGACGTCCATGATTCTCCGCCATTTGTAGTTTTAAATATTGTAACTTCAAAGCCAGGACAATTAGTTTCGTATCCTGCGATCCAACCGTTATCATTATCATAAAAAAACAGACATGAAAATGAAATTGTTGAGTCAGTAAGTAACAAAGAAATCCAGTTATCTCCACCATCCTCTGTTTGTAAAATAATCCCTTTATCTCCGACCGCCCAACCTCGATTGCTATTTATGAAAAAAATATCATTTAGAGTTGTATTTTCATTTTCAATTTTATATGCATTCCAAGATAGACCGCCATCAGTAGTTTTTTGAATTCTACCCTCATCATTATTTTCTCCAGTCCAGCCAGTACTACCGGCAATCCACCCTGTATCAGGATTTATGAACTGAACAGAGTTATACAATCCGGAAATATTTATTTCTTCCCAGGAATTACCGCTATTAGTTGTTTTATAGATATTGATAGGATTAAAAACACCAACAATCCAACCAATTTGCTTATTTGCAAAAAATATATCCTTGTATAATGCATTTTCCGGCAGATCAACTTTTAACCAGTTTAAGCCACCATCTTGCGTATTTAACACAATTCCTTCATTTACATATTCCTGGTGCACCCCGCCAACTGCCCAGCCATTGTTCTGATCAGTAAAGAATATTGAATTTATTTTATTATTTGTTTCGACCTTTGATTTAAAAGTCCATGTATCCCCAGAATCCAAAGTTTGCATAATTTCTCCGGTTGACCTGGTGATATAACCCGTTGTACCACTTGCATTAAAAGCAATTGACATAGAGCTAGAACCAAGCGGCCAATTCCAGTATTCCCACCAAGTTTGGGATGGATAAAGGACTTCCCAGGTAGAACCTCCATCGGATGTTTTGAAGTTTGGCTCACCAATTATCCATCCGTTTATATTGTCTTGAAAATATATTGACCAAATACTTCCAGAGCCGGTATACAGACTATCCCAGGTTAAACCTCCATCAAGTGTTTTGGATATTTCATAAACGCAGCCAAAAAAGCAATAAAGGGTAGATACGGCCCATCCAATATTTTTATCTAGAAAATAAATAGAATTATACCAATTCCCTGCAACTGAATCCCAAGTAGATCCTCCATTTATTGTTTTATATAAATTTCCACTACCTACAACCCATCCTGTATCCGGATTAATAAATTGAGCGTCATCCATCCTCCATCTTCTTTTACTTTTTGAAATACTAGTAAAAGCCCAATTTTCCCCACCGTTATTAGTTTTTATAAAGAAACTGGAATCTCCTGTAGAACCTACAGCCCAGCCATCATTTTTACTCCAAAAGCTGATTTTTGACAATATAGCATTATCAATCACTTTATTTCTATTCCAATCATTTCCGCCATTAGTGGTTTTTAGTATTATACCCTGGCTCGAATCGGTATGGATATATTTTGTCCCACAAATCCAGCCAGTATCGGAATTGATGAAATGAACTGACCTCATTTCAATATTAGGTTCATTATAATAATTAACTTCCCAAGTATCTCCATTATCTGTAGTTGATAATATTGTGCTTTTAGAACCGACAGCAATCATAGTATTATTATCAAATACATGAACATCATTCAGGCTATTTCCTTGAGGCCATGGATTCTGCCAAAACCAACCGTCCTGAGCTTTTACGGCGCAAAAAGCAAATAGCAGTGCAAAACTAATAAAAAATATTCTCATGACACACCTCTACTCGTTAATGAAGATTTGTTAGCCTATTTGAGCAAAATAAGTTTCTTAATTTGTGAAAAATCATGCCCGGAGCCTGCCACAGGACCGCTGCCAGTTGACAGTCTGTACATATACACCCCACTGGCAAAACCCGCCGCGTTCCACTGCACAGTGTGCATGCCCGAGTTCTGCTTTGCGTTTACCAGCGCAGCTACCTTTTGCCCGAGAATGTTGTAAATGCTGAGCTCCACATCACTGACGGCTGAAAGCTGATAGCTGATGGTTGTAGTTGGGTTAAAGGGATTTGGGTAGTTTTGGAAAAGCAAAAATTCTGAGGGAGTCGAAACAAAATCATAGTTTATCCCAACTACCAGTTCATATCCGCCATAAGCTCCCATATCACTTCGCAGTGTTCCTTTTGCAGGCCATAAAGGATAACCAAGATCATCTGGATTTTCAGGATCCACGCAGGATGGATCACCAGAATCGATACATTGACTAGAGTCAGAGAGACAATAAAGTGTGTCTGTACAAAAATAGGGATTAGCATCAATATTTCCAACACCTGAATATCCTCCTTCGACGTCAGAATAAGTTACATTAATAGAGCCGCTGTATCGATATATTTGAGAGCCTGAAGGCGCAGAATTATTCCATAAAATCGAATTCATCAACTTGGGGTAGGAATAATGGTAATATATACCGCCTCCCTTAGCACTGGCATTATTATTTACAATCGTGTTATTTATAATTTTAGGGTAAGTCTTATCATACTTGCCACTGAAAATTCCACCACCATGCGTAGCCACATTATCAGCTATGATATTTTTTATCATTACCGGACTGCAACTATTAATACAGATCCCTCCACCCCTACACTCTTGTCCGCCGGAAAATGTATTTGATATTATTGTATTGTTTAAAACATCAACGGATTTGCAAAAGTTTAGCATCACTCCGTTTCCAAATATTATCTTTTCAGCATTAGATTCATTATTCTGTATAACATTATTGCTGACTAAAGAATACCCGCCCATATTCCATACTACTAATCCACTCCCCCATACCGCTGCAGTATAATTACCTGTATGGGTAACTTTGTTTTTAGAAATTAGATTACCACTAATTATGACTGTTTTCGAGCTGTCAGGACGATTGGAATACCAAATACCGGCTGCACCGGCAAAAAAGTCATCCGAATTTCCTTTAACCGTATTATGATGCACCTCATTATTAATGATTTTAATACTATTAAAAGCAGCACATATTCCACTGCCTTTGGCCCAGTTATTACTTGCTAAATGGTTGTTGTATATTTCATTGTTTTCTATGACAACCCATTTTGGATCGGCAAGGTATCCCGCACCGATACCAGCGCCCATGGCATCTTCTTCATTATCGATAATATTATTCTTAATAATATTGTGGCAAATTTTTGCGCCTGCAAACTGAATTAATATTCCTCCTCCGCAACGTAGAGCAGTTGTTAAACCAGCAGGATCATCCGGCCACTCTGTACCAGTTCCACCTGTTATTGTAAAGCCGCATAAAACGGATGTAGTATCTTCACCGGACTGAAAAATAACAACAGAACCGCTATCGGGATGGCTGTGCTGACTGCCGTCGATAATCGTTTTGGATATATGCGACGTATCCTGATCCATTATAAATTGGCTGGCCACGGTAATGGCCTTACCTTTAAAATTGATGTTTTCGTAATAAGTGCCTTCATCTACCAGAACTATATCGCCATCAACCGCTGTATTAATAGCGCCCTGAATTGTGGGATAATTTGTGGGGACATTTAGATAGCGTGAAGACGTTGCTACACTAATTCCTATATCATTCACACCATAGCTATAACAGACAAAATATGTACTATTCCAGATCACAGCAGCCGGTCCATTTAAAGTGCTGGACGCCAATGGGTCCTGCGGTGGATTTAAAACCGGATTATTCTCATATTTTTCCCAAACGATGCCGTTTTCACTGGTCGCATAGCAAATGGATGTGTAACCATCAGAGTCTCCGCCGTAAAACATTTGCCATTCACCTTCCAATTTCAAAACAGAACAGCCCCATATCCCGGCGTCATCGTAACTTTCATAATCAGCAGGCCTAAGCACAGGATCACTCTCTGTGTATGGCTTTTCCGTTGTAGCCGGATTATTATATTTTTTCCAGGTAACTCCTCCATCTATCGAAGTTGCCATACCAATTTGAGGTTTTGCATTGGGCCAAGCTTCACCCGCCCAATAATACATAACTAATCCCGTGTCGGTTGGTAAGATTGTACACGGTGAGAGAAATTCATCATCCCACTCCCCGGCGCTGCCAATGGTTAAAAGTGTATCATTCGTTCTATTCCAGGGACCATGCGGATTGCTTGCGGTTGCCCTGCCAATAACATTTCCTGGTTGGTTAGGTGATGATGATCTACCGCCGTAATATAGATACCATGTATCGTTTTCAAAATACAACATCCCATCATCAACAGAATGGGTGTCGAATCCATTGCCGTCAGGTGTCAATATTGGATTTGAAGCACTTTTTGTAAAAGTATAGCCATCCGTTGATGTGGCCAGGCCCAATGAAGCTGGATTAACAGGCCAGTTATCGTTACCGTTGTAAATCACATAAAAAGTATCGCTAACAACTGTAACATTTGGCCACCAAAGCGCGCTATCATCCCAGGTTCCGGTTGGACCTATTGGAACCACAGGATTATTTTCATAGAGTTGTGGATTTAATTGAGCGATGGCGCTAGTTGAAATAAAAAGAAAGAAAACTAAAAGTATTAAGTGTTTCATGACTATCTCCTTTTAATATAAATGATAGTCATAATCTATCATGAAGATAACACAACATAAATACCGTGATCAGGGTATTTTTATACTTAATTAAGGTCTCCTTGAAAAGTC
>JAGLYF010000106.1 GCA_023132435.1 Calditrichia bacterium
GGTTTATCTTGGCACGATGAAGCGCTTGTTAGATGGCGCTTGAATTTGTTTCAATCATAGTAAAATGGATTATTTTGAAATATATATGAAATTTTCGATTGTAAAGAATCGTAATGTACACCTATGTATAGAGTAGAATTAACTTCAAACCAATCTTCGAATTCAGCATTTTTATTAGCCATTACATGAAGTTTATGTTCCCCCTCTGATAACGTTACTGGTATGATTGATGCATATGCTAAAATTGATCCAGTTGAGATAGTATCCGATAACATTAATGAGTCATTTAAGAACACTTTAACTGGAGTATTTGAAAACCAAGACTGTAAATGAATTTCAATATCGTGCTTCGAAATGTTATTTGGATCAGTTGAATTACAACCACTTACAACAAATATTATAAATAACAACATTACAAACTTTTGCAGCGCATTCATGTTTGACCTCCACTAGCGCCAACTAACTATAATTCGGCGGACGAAACGCCGTGACATAATAATCGTAATTCTAACTGAAATATATATAACCAATTGGCAATATAGTGTACGAAATAGCACTTTTAGGTGGATAAAAACAAATATAGAAACTTATCATTAGATAAAGTCTTTTTAGTAAATGATTATTCAAATCAAAAATAGAAAAAAATCCTGTGATGTCAAATAAAAATCTCAAAAACTAAATAATTCAAAACTATAGATGATCTATCCTGTCTTACATCCGCTGTACCTCAAGAAATAATAAACAATGATCTGAATAATCATCAATCCACCGGTCCGTCCTGGCTGGATCTCCCCTAAAATGTTCAACATTCCACGATGCAATCGAAAATGCCTTTGCCATAATGGAACTCCTTTCTTTTAGATATGATAAAATATTACACCGGTGTGATGTAGGAGAATTTGAAAATAGGAAATTCTTCCCTGTTAAAACTTAATTTGTCTCACGAATTCCGAATTCCAAGTTCCGAGTTCCATTTATATATAAGACAATTATCATGCCAAAAGAGGATATGTAAGATAACTACTTTATTTTCAAGGGATTATCTCGTTTTCTATTAATTGAGGAAGTGTGAACGATCGTTCACACATAATAATATGAATACAGATATGATTCCGCTATGATTAACTTGAACTATTCATAGCGCGTCCCGCACCTGCGGGATGCAAACAAAAGAATTAACAGACCACTGATTACACCGATTTTCATAGAATATAAATTAACCACCGAGAACACCGAAGATAATTAATTATAATAAAAACTCGGTGCTTTCGGTGGTTAAAAAAATCTTTACTGTCATTGTGTCTGTTGCGATATAAAAATATCCTCAGTTAATAAGAGAATATTGATTAGCAATCTCACCGGTACGATTTAAATTGCTAACCGACAATTAAGGAAATCGGAAGTGGGCAATGAATTGAGATGATTGCATTATGGTGAAAAATGCATTATTATGATAATTTTGATCTTTCAGGTCTGATAAAAATATCTGTATCAAGTGTTGCTCTCACGTATCCATAAACAGGAAAAGCAGTCGCACCGATGATAACAAAATCAACCTTATGTTCTTTTAATAATCTCAGGAGTTTTTCTATGTCCATTTTTTTCCAAAAGATTTATTAATTCTCGGTTTCGATTTAACATTAATTGAAATCTTTCACGAATAGAAAGAGAAAACAAATAATTTAACTCAAATATGATTTCTTTCTCTTCGTCGTGATCAGTTAATTTAAGAATTGTATTTTTTGCCATTTTTATAATACCAAAATACTTTCAACAATACTGATCTCTGCCCAGATCGTTGCTTTCAAATTATGGTAAGAGAGAGAAGCCTTGAAATCGATATTGGGATTTTCTTTTACAGAAAGAATCTCAATTTTCAAACCATTTAGTGGAATGATTTTTTGAGATCTTTTTTTTTAAAAATTTATTAGGCATACATTAATTTGCCTCTTGGGATAGGAATGGGTCTGCCGAGTTCCTCCGCGGTCTCAATCCACTCCTTTATTACCACCTCAGCATTTCCGAGCGCTTGTTGATAAGTTTCACCATCAGCTGCACATCCGGGTAATTCCGGTACTTCTGCGATATAAGCAGAGTCCTCTTCACTCCAATATATTATAATTTCATATTTATTCATTTTATTAGATCTCCGAGTTTGAATAAATATGATGACTACCCTTGATTCTCTCTTCAAAACCTAAAGCTAACATTAGAAACTGCAGATTTTTAAACGAAATATTTTTATCAGATGTTCCTTGCAGGATCTGAAATAATATCTTATTAAATTTTGACATATCTTATAAAAGATAAATATCAGGAGTGATTTTTACAAGCTTAAATAATTCGTAGGTTCTAAGACTCAAAGATCACGCAAGTGGGCGGATTCGCACGCCGGCAGGCGCATTTTCAACCTACCGGCGAATAAAAAGTTTTTACTAATCCGGATAATTCATTTCTCGCGACGACGCAGCGACGCAACAATATTTTTATAACGCAGATGACGTGAATTTATTTATATTATGTTTTTTAATTCGTGTAATCCGTGGACAAAATTTTTTTATTAATTATAAAAATTTTAACAAAAACTTAAAATTCTCTTGACATGGGCCGATATTATATTTATAATTGGACAAATGTTAAATCTATTTGAACAAATGTTCAGCAATGACATCTAAAACAAACGACATATCTTTACTGATTGAAGCTGCTCGTCTTTATTACGAACACGACTTCAGCCAACAACAAATCGCTCAGAAATTGGGCGTTTCCCGGCCGGGTGTTTCAAGGCTTTTAAATAAGGCCCGTGAACAGGGAATTGTCCGGATTGAGATCAGAGATCCTTCAAACAGAGGAATCAAAATTGAAAACGATTTAAAGAAAAAATATGAGCTGAAAAAAATTGTTGTTGTTCCTGAAGATGAACGGGTGGCAATTATAAAAAGACGTCTGGGACGGGCAACGGTAAAGATGTTAAGTGAGCTGATCGCGGATGATTTAATCTTAGGTGTTTCATGGGGAACGACGATGCAGGAAGTTGCCCGTCAGACAGCAAGAAAAAAAATAAAAAATATGACCGTTGTTCAGTTAAACGGTGGTGTATCCAAAGCAGCTTATGATACCCATGCCAGCGAAATCGCCCAAATGATTGGTGAAAAATTTCAAGCAACTCCCTTTTTACTGCCACTACCCGCCATTGTGGATTCTCCGGGAGTTAAAAAGGCTATTACATCTGATAAAAATATTGCCCGAACGCTTGATCTGGGGAAAAAATCAGAAGTGGCAATGTATACCATTGGCCTTTTTAATGAACAATCAGTGCTCGTAAAAGCAGATTATTTCGAGCCGGAAGAAATAAATTCGTTATTGGGAAAAGGGGCTATTGGGGATATTTGTTCACGGATCATTGATAATAATGGTCGCATTTGTTCGTCGGCTCTTAATGCCAGGACCATCGGCATCGAGCTGGAAGATCTTGTAAAAAAACCATATTCCATTGCCATAGCCGGTGGGAAAGAGAAGTTGCCGGCCATTCGTGCCGCCTTACGTGGTAAGTGGTTTAATTGTCTTATTACCGACGGTTGGATTGCCGGTGAACTAATGCATGACTGACTCGTTACTCGCAGCTCGTTTCTCGTATCTCGTTATTTATATGCATTAATTTGTAACGAGTACCGAGCGACGAGTAAAAGGAGAAATAAGTAGTATGACAGCTGTATCAGAAAAATCCATTGCTATCGGTGCTGATCATAGTGGCTTCCGTTTAAAGGAGATCCTTAAAGTACATCTTCGTGATCAGGGTTATGAGGTAAAAGACTGTGGTACATTCGGCGAAAAATCGGTCGATTATCCTGATATCGCCAGGGAAGTGGCTCAGCATGTGGCAACAAAACAGTCTTCCTTTGGCATTATTATTGACGGTGCCGGTATTGGTTCGGCGATGGTGGCCAATAAAATTCCCGGGGTTCGTGCTGCATTGAGCTATGATCTCTCCTCAGCGAAAAACTCACGCGAGCATAACGATGCAAATGTACTCACCCTTGGTGCGGGTCTGATCGGAACAACTTTAGCCAAACAAATTGTTGACACTTTTTTATCCCATAATTGCACGGTCGAACGGCATCTGAAACGGGTAAAAATGATTGAGGAGATTGAAAAAGGAAAAGCGATTCAACCTCCGGAACAGAGGGAGGAATCTACCAGGAGCCCCGATTCAACCCCTGAAATAAGTGGGAACGATCTGACGGAAATTGCTCAACGGGTCAATCAACTTCTCAATCAGACGGATATCACACCAGCAGAGTCATCCGGAACACATTGTGATACAGATATGATTTGCCGCTGCGGAGTGTGTGTCGAACGCATGCCGGAGACTATCCGGCAATTTATTGACTATGGTGTAGACAGAATAGGATATCATGATGCCACCGGATGCGAATGTGTACCGGAAGACATTGTCCATTGTATCGATCATACTTTATTAAAACCTGATGCATCTGAGACGGATATAAAAAAACTCTGTGCCGAGGCTCGTGAATATAAATTCGCTTCTGTTTGCGTAAGCCCCAGTTATGTTCCGCTGGTAGCAAAAGAACTTGCCGGGAGCCCGGTAAAAGTATGCACGGTGGTTGGTTTTCCATCCGGTGCGCACATTCCGGAAATTAAAGCGCTTGAAACCCGCAGAGCTATTCGTGATGGTGCGGAAGAAATCGATATGGTAATCAATATTGGTGCCCTTAAAAGCGGAGATGACGAACTCGTTTATCGGGATATTTTACGTGTGAGTGAGGCTTGTGAAGATGGAGGTGCGATCAGTAAGGTAATTATCGAAGCGGCCTTGCTTACGGATGATGAGAAAGTGCGGGCCTGTGAACTGGCTCAAAAAGCACGGGCAAACTATGTGAAGACCTCCACCGGCTTTGGACCACATGGCGCTACGGCAGAAGATGTTTCTTTGATGAGCAATGTCGTCGCCAGTTCTGGTATTGGTGTCAAAGCAGCAGGTGGTATTCGTACCTATGAAGATGTACAAAAAATGATCCTGGCCGGTGCGACAAGAATCGGGGCCAGTGCCGGAATTAAAATTGTCCAGCAGGCAAAAGAAGTAACACTTACAAATTAAATTTAAAAATTACAGGAGGATTTACAGTGGTAGATCTTAGAGCTTATGTATTTTTGGATAATTTGCAACCACAATATGCAGCCTTTTTGGGCACTGTTGCCCAGGGATTTTTACCGATCGCCGGAATGGCTTCACTATATGTAGAAATATCACCTGGAATTGAAATAAACCGGATCACAGACGTGGCCTTAAAATCGACTCATGTTACTCCGGGAATGCAGATTGTAGAACGGTTATACGGTATGTTGGAAATTCACTCAAATTCCCAGGCGGATGTCCGTCAGGCAGGCAAAGCAATATTAGAAGCCCTTGAACTCAAAGAAGATGATCGCTGGAAACCTAAGATTTTTTCCAGTCAGGTGATTCGTCGAATCGATGATCATCAAACTCAATTGATTAATCGCATGCGACATGGTAACATGATCGAGCCGGGACAAACATTATATGTGATGGAAGTTCAACCGGCTGCTTATGCCGCCCTTGCTGCCAACGAAGCTGAAAAAGCCTCTGAGATCAATATCCTTGAGGTAAGATCTTTTGGAAGTTTTGGTCGTGTCTACTTAGGCGGCGAAGAGCGGGATATTGATGTTGGCTGGCAGGCAGCGGTAAAAGCAATCGAAGAAGTAACCGGTAAAGAAAAACATGAGTAATTACGTAGAGACGGCCCGGTGGGCCGTCTTATATATTACATATATAGCAGGAATGTACTTTAAACCAATTTTATATATCTAAAAGTGGAGGAATAAAAATGTCTGAAGCACTTGGAATGATTGAAACCAGAAGTTTTCCTGCTGTTGTTGAAGCAGCGGATGCAATGGTTAAAGCAGCTAAAGTAGAGTTGGTATCTTATGAAAAAACGGGGGGGGGTTATACAACTGCCATTATTCGTGGTGATGT
>JAGLYF010000107.1 GCA_023132435.1 Calditrichia bacterium
GGTGAAATTGTCGCTGTTCATGTTATTGCCAGACCTCATAACAATGTTGATGCTGTTCTGCCATTGGGGCGTGCTGACGAGGGAAAATCAGAGATGAAGGGTAAAACTACTAAGTAATCAGGAGTAAAAATGAATCTTGCCAGAGTATCGGGTACGGTCGTCTCAACCCGAAAAGAACAGAGTATGGAAGGGTTAAAATTTCTAATTCTTCAACAGGTAAATCTGGAAGGCAAGGATGATGGTGGTTTTGTCGTTGCTGCTGATTCCGTTGGTGCGGGCATTGGAGAATACGTTTTATATGCCAGTGGAAGTTCCGCCCGTCAGACATTGGCAACCGATAAGCGGCCGTGTGATGCAGTTGTCATGGCAATCGTGGATAACTGGGAGGTAAACGGCAACCTGAAGTATAAAAAAGGAGTGGACGATTAATTGCTCACGCTAATACTGTTAATATCCCGGTATCTAAAAAACATGGATTAATTTCCAACATAACAGGGAGACTACAAGATTGTCACAGCTTAGTAAGGAACAGATAAATTTCATCGCTTCTGAAGTGGCCAGCCTGCTCAGATCTGACAGGCCTCTCGAGCAAAAGCCGAATAGTATGAAGATACCGGTACCTGAGGTTCATACCTCCGGTACTGGCATCTTTAATGATCTGGACAGCGCTGTTCAGGCTGCCAAAGCGGCCCAACAGCACCTGATGCGGCGATCCCTTGAAAAGCGGAATGAAATCATCACAAGCATTCGGAAAAAGATGCTTCTTCATGCCGAAGATCTGGCTACACGTGCATATGAAGAAACCGGACTGGGACGTAAAGAGGACAAGATTATTAAAAACAATCTGGTAATAAAAAAGACGCCGGGAGCGGAGTTTCTTACACCATCAGCACAATCTGGAGACCGGGGGTTAATGCTTATGGAGTTTGCTCCTTATGGCGTTATAGGTACAATTACACCGGTTACTAATCCCACTTCAACCATAATTTGTAATACGATTGGTATGCTCGCCGCTGGAAACGCCATCGTCTTTAATGTACATCCTTCGGCTAAGAAGGTAAGTCTTTACAATATTGGTCTTCTCAATGATGCTATTAAAGAGGCCGAAGGACCGGCAAATATGATCACGACAGTCGCCGAACCGACTATCGAGAGCGCCCAACAATTAATGAGACACAAGGATATACGTCTCCTGGTTGTAACCGGAGGTGCCGGCGTGGTTCGCGAGGCAATGACCAGCGGTAAAAGAGCCATATGTGCCGGACCCGGCAATCCACCGGTAGTGGTAGATGAGACCGCTGATATCGATCAGGCGGCAAAAGGGATCATCTCCGGCGCTTCGATGGATAATAATATCATTTGTGTAGATGAAAAAGAAGTCTTTGTCGTTGCATCTGTTGCTGATCAATTATTTGCTGCATTTACTCGTTATAATGCAGTTGTACTTAATCCTCAGCAAATTTCACAGCTGGAAAAAGTTATATTTTCTGAAAACAAAGGTCCGGGTAAACCAGCGGTAATGAACAAAGATTACATCGGGAAAAATGCAAAAGTTATCCTGGAGCAGATTGGTATCAATGTTGAGGACAAGATTCGTCTTGCTGTCGCTCCCGTCGCCGTTGAACATCCTCTTGTTTGGAGCGAGCAAATGATGCCCGTATTGCCTGTCGTTCGCATGCCCGATCCTGATTCCGCGATTGATATTGCTATAAAAGCTGAACGTGGATTTGGACATACCGCCGTCATGTATTCAAAAAATTTAGATAATTTGAGCCGGATGGCCAGAGAGGCCAACTGCAGTATTTTTGTTAAAAACGGTCCTTCTTATTCAGGATTGGGTCATGGTGGAGAAGGTTATTGTTCGTTTTCCATTGCCAGTCCAACCGGAGAAGGATTGACAAATTCGCGCAGTTTTTCCAGAGAACGTCGATGTGTAATGGTTGACCATTTTAGGATAGTCTGATGAAAAAATACCCTGCTATAGCCTTATTGGAAATTTCTGGTATTGCGACAGGAATTTATTGTGCGGATGCCATGATAAAACGTGCCCCTATTACAGTTCTAAAATCCGGGACGGTGCACAACGGGAAATATCTGATTCTTATCGGAGGCAGTGTGGCCTCAGTTGAAGAAGCTTTTTACGAAGGATTATCAACCGCCGGGGATGAAATCATCGATCACGTGTTATTACCTGATGTACATGAACAGGTACATGATGCGATTCTTGGACAGAGGGCAGACTGCAGCAAAGAAGCGATCGGGATCGTAGAAACTGCATCGGTTGCAGCAACCATTCAATCTACAGATGCGGCCATCAAGGGAACGGATGTGACTATCGTTGAAATAAGAATTGCTGATCATCTGGGGGGGAAAGCCTTTTCAATTATTAACGGAGAAGTAGAAGACGTTCAGATAGCCGTAGAAATCGCTCAGGAAAAGACAACTAAACCAGAATTTTGGCTACGCAAGACGGTTATTCCTAACCTTCATCAGGATATAAGTACCCAAATTGCTCAATCCACCTATTTCGGACAGCTCGAGGTCCAACAGCTGGCAGAAGGAGAATTATAAATGCTGCTCGGCAAAGTAATCGGTACTCTGACACCGTGTATTATCTATCCTGGTCTGGAAGGTGTTCCTATGTTGTTAGTTCAACCGCTGGATAAAAACATGAAGGCAGAAGGAGGTGTGATTGTTGCCGCCGATTCGACCCGAATGGCCGCACCGCAAGAATTAATTTATTATGAGGGCGGTCGTGAAGCAGCCCTGGCCCTTGAAAAATGGTTTGTTCCTGTTGATCATA
This sequence comes from Calditrichia bacterium, assembly GCA_023132435.1. Taxonomy (GTDB): domain Bacteria; phylum Calditrichota; class Calditrichia; order JAJRVZ01; family JAJRVZ01; genus JAGLYF01. The sequence continues at coordinate 2,804 of JAGLYF010000107.1, forward strand.
CGATCATAGGGATAGTTGATGATGTCCATCATCTGGATTTGGAGTGATCATGTTACTTGGGAGAGTATGTGGTACCATTCATTCTACGATTAACCATCAATTCTACGATAACAAAAGGCTTTTGTTAGTGGACCGGTTAAAAAAGGATGGCAGCCCATCAGGAAAATACCTTATCGCCGTTGATACGGTTGATGCAGGTGCTGGTGAAACAGTGCTGGTTATTGATGAGGGAAACTCGGCCCGACAGATAATTAATGATACTTCTGCACCGGTTAGATCTGTCATAATCGGTATCGTTGATCAGATCAATGTATAAACTCGGTGCTCGGTGCTCGGTACTTGATGCTGGATGCTGGATACTGGATGGTAAAATATAATTCCCCCTTAAAAAAGAGCCTGTCCTGAGCGAAGCCGAAGGAGGGGTTAGGGGGTTGTAAAAGTTCTATATGGGATACCTGAAACAATAAACGAGAAGCGAGAACCGAGAAACGAGTAACGAGAATAAGGATTAATCAATGAAGACAGACTGGGAAACAAGACGTGACATTGTTGCCTGTGCAAGACAGGTATATGAAAAAGGGATAGTAGCCGCGACGGATGGTAATATCTCTTACCGAATGATGACGGATCGGATTATGATCACACCGGCTGGGAAGTCTTTTGGTAATTTAAGCACGGATGATCTTGCCTATGTTGACATCGATGGAAATATTTTAACTTTTGAACAAAAGCCCTCATCTGAACTACCGATGCATCTTGAGATCTACCGGCAAAGACCGGATGTAAATGCCGTCATTCATGCCCATCCTCCCTTCGCTACCGCATTAACCCTTACAGGAAACTCTCTTTCAGACCCGATACTTCCGGAGGTAGTCATGATGTTTGGGGAGATACCTACCGCTCCATATGCAACCCCCTCCACACAAGAAAGTGCGGAGTCGATTCGTCATCTTATAAAAGATCATGACGCCATTCTTCTCGACCATCACGGGGCTGTTACCTATGGTAGTTCACTGGATGATGCCTATTTAAAAATGGAAAAACTTGAACACACAGCAAAGACAATATTGGCAGCTAAAACACTTGGTACTCCAAAAATTCTGGACGGGGATCAGTTAAATAAACTCAAAGAGTTAAAAAATAAATCCAGCTACGGGAAACATATCGTTGAATCATTATTTACTGCGAATTAATAGCATATCTCAAAACAAATAAAGATTCCCAAATAGTCTAAAATTTAAGATTAATTAGAGTACGTTTAGTATATTTGCTTTTTTAAAAAATGATCCTGGATAATTCATCTCTCAACTACGCAACGATTTTTTTCCACGGATTACACTGATTTGCACGGATTAAAACTAAAATAATAATAATTTTTAAATGAAATCCGTATCAATTCGACCTGTCCCGTTCCACGGGAGTAATCCGTGGACTTCTTTTCTTTGTTTGTAGCCCTGTGCTGCGATATGAATAAATCAGGTTAGATAATATTTAGAACTTTTTATGACTGCATACGAAATTATTTCAAAAAAAAGAGACGGACATCCACTTTCTTCTGAAGAAATCGGATTCTTTATAAACGGTTATACCCTTGGCAAGATTCCCGATTACCAGATGTCCGCCCTGCTTATGGCAATTTATCTAAAGGGTATGGATGAAGAAGAATCACGGGCACTGATGGAATCATATCTTCATTCCGGCCAAACAATCAACCTTGACCATATTCCCGGGATAAAAGTCGATAAACATAGCACAGGTGGTGTCGGCGATAAAGTATCAATTATTCTGGCCCCTATTGTCGCAGCAGCCGGTGTTATCGTTCCAATGATCTCAGGTCGTGGACTTGGACACTCTGGCGGCACTTTAGATAAACTGGAATCCATCCCAGGATTTACGGTGGATTATAATATCGATGAATTCAAAAACAAATTAGAGCAAACAGGTGTCTGTCTGATCGGCCAAACGGCGGAATTGGCTCCGGCAGACAAAAAAATTTATGCCCTACGTGATGTTACGGCTACCATTCAATCGATACCACTCATTGGCGCTAGTATTATGAGTAAAAAAATAGCTGAAGGAATTGATGCCCTTGTATTGGATGTAAAAACTGGGGTGGGTGCCTTTATGACCGAATATGACCAGGCGGTACGGTTAGCAAAATCACTTATTCATATCGGTGAAAATGCCGGCAAAAAAACAATTGCCTATATTACAGATATGAATAATCCTCTGGGATATACTGTTGGTAACTGGCTTGAAATTGAGGAATGCATTGAGTGTTTGCAGGGTAAGGGTCCTGATGATTTGATGGAAATAACTCATCAATTAGCTGGTGCTATGATTTATCTTGGACGGAAGACAGGGTCTGTTGATTCCGGTATTGAACTGTCAAAAAATTTAGTAAATGATGGTAAGGCCTGGGAAAAATTCTTAGAAATTGTCAAAACTCAAAAAGGTGACACCGAAATACTTTTAAACCCGGAAAAATACCCACGTTCTGAGTTCCAGACAGAATATATTTCACCCCAAAATGGTTGGATCGAATCTATTAATGCTTTTGAAGTAGGTACGACAGCTGTACACTTAGGCGCCGGACGATTGAAGTCAGATGATAGAATAGACTACAAAGCTGGTATTCGTTTTCATAAAAAAGCGGGACAAAAAGTTGAAAAAGGTACACCTATTTTTACAATCTATACAGACAAAAAGGAACTTGTTCAGGATTCTGTAAAAAGATTAGCCCATGTAATAATTATCGAACCGGATCCCGTTTCACCGCCAAAAATGATCCTGGATTATATAGCCTGATTAATTCACAAAAGTGATAA
>JAGLYF010000108.1 GCA_023132435.1 Calditrichia bacterium
AAAGGTCAGTACACTGATTTTCCCACTCTCTTCCGTAATTTTCTCCAGAACTTCATCACCGAAGCGTTCACAAATATACTTGACAAAAGCAAAACCGAGATTGTATGCAGACTCATTCCCGTGACTGTTTTTACCAAACACACCCATCTCATAATAAGTCAGTAGTTGATCATGTATCACCCGATCTCTAAGAATCATTTCCCGGTTTGGATCACGGTAATCAAATCGGGCATCATTTGCCTGATACTGGGCCACTCCCTCAGCGAACCACACCGGGAGAGAAATCGAAGATATCGGATAGGAGACAATCGTATTCGGGAATCCACGAACAACATCTTTTCGTCGTTCCGGTTCGTAATCAAAATACTGAAAAAACCCATAGGGCACAGTTCTGGAAGTTTTTATTAATTTCTGTATTGAGATCATATGAACGAATTCATGCGTTACCACATCTCTCAGCCAGTTCTTCGTACCTCGCATGATATAGTCCATATTCTGAGCCCAGATTTCAACTTTATTATCGAAAAAGTAAGCACCACCATTGGAATAGTCATCTGTATCCCTGATGATGAAATGAATCTTTCCGGAAGGTTCATAATCATATAATTTTGTAACAGGAATATAGATATCTTCAGCTATTTTTCCGACCAACTCTGCTGTGCGTTGGGTACCCTGGTGAAAATGAACAAAATAATGTTCTGTTTCGAAGGTACTCCATTCTAATTCGGGGTGATTGTATTGAAACGGATCCTGGCCTAAAGAGGTTGATACCTGGCAGACAAAAAATAATATTATTATTACTATTAAGCGAGACATGGGCATTTTAAGGATCACTTTACAACCATTATCTTGATAATTTTCACACTTTTCTCATCGGTTGAGCTTACCTCAACACGACATAGATATACGCCAGAGGAGACATCTGACAATTCCCAGCGCTGCTCATTATGAACGTTACCCTGTCCCGGTCCCTGTAAACTGGTTACCAAATCACCGGCAAGATCAAATATCTTAATATCAACATTAGCATCTTCCTTCAGGAAATAACGAATTGTTGTATAGTTTTGTGTATTTGGATTTGGATAATTGTAGACACTTTCTGCCGGCATTAATGCGGTTGTTTCTACCGGAATTTTTGACAGTTGTTTTTGAATAAAAGTATTATTAGTCGGATCTGCATTATACTGGTTCCACCAAAGGACGGTTTCTGTTCTTGCTGCATTTAATTGCCATGAAAACATTTCTCCATTGTCATTCATGGAAATCAATTCGATTGAATTATCATTATCAAAATCCTCAGCGACTGAGGTTAAAGACACTCTTCCGCCCAGTGACGTTGGAAATCCGTCAACAATTTTTCCATCCAGATCATAAGCAAAAACCTGACCCTGTGATGTAACCACAACGATATCATTGTTTCCGTCATTACTAAGATCAAAAATGATTGGCGTTCCCACCAGTGTTTCATCTGTGTGTAGTATAGGTAATATCGGGAAATTTGAAACTTTGCTGCCGTTAAAATTTAATGCCTCTATTTTTTCCTTAGAATTAAAGATAATCTCATACAAACCGTCATCATCAAGATCAGCAAATGAAGGTCTGGAAACCATCGGCTCATCTAACTGAATTGTCCTGGTTTGAGTATCATTTTCTATCCGAAAATTATCCAGGGTTGGGACTAATACAGTTTCATAATTTCCATCACTGTTCAGATCAATGACTGCCGGGGGAATATCTGTTTGTGAATCCGGCTCTTCAATTACTATTACTTCCGTTGGAGACATTACAGTGAAAGTGACGATTCGATTTGAAAAAATAAATGTGGAATCTAATCCCCCATCCGGAAGTGAAAAACGCATAATTTTTCCGCTCTCCGTACCAATAAAAAAGTACGGGTTATAAACTATCGGCGGTGTGGTAAATCGTTCATCAAAACTGAATGTACGAACCGTATCTATCAGTGAGTCAGCATCCTGATCATTAAATTGGTAGAGGTCAACCTCCCCGGAACTACCGCAGGCAATTAATCTGTCATATTGGTCATCTGAATCGGTATCAGCCAGAGCAATATTATAAAAAGAATTTCCTGAAAATTGGGCAATATCCAATTTTTCATCATAAAGAAATCCCTTACCGTTTCCGGATATTGCATATATTCTACCGGTTGAATCCGCTGTAAAAGCAGTTATTTTACCTTCCGGACCTGCATTACCAACAAGGAGATTCGTAAAGGTAACATTTTGTTCAGAGGGTAACTGAAGCGGAAATCCTTCCTCAAAATAATCTCTCGAATAGTTAAAGGTCATGATATTACCGGAATTATTGGAAAACCCGGATAGACGGATATGTGATTCCGCATAATTTCGATTGCTTCTTGAATTCGGAACAGAACTGACAGAAAATTCATTCTTATATAATGGAGTTGGATTTTCATCGAACCAGAAATCAAACCAGGCACCCAGTTCTGTATTAAAGCCGGGTTCGATTAAAGAATATTCATATCCTATATCCTGAGAACCATCAGCCTCTTCCAAATCGACACCGCGGTTTTTCCGGTCATCATTAATGGCATTGCTATCAGATTTTTCCCGAATCACTTTTTGATCTATGTGCCAGATCAGTATGCCCGCTCCGGGAAGGTCCCAGTCATAGTCTTCTACACTCAGTAAGACACCTGTTGAATCAGAGACAATAATTCTATCAGCAAAATAGGTTTTCAGCACCTCCAAATGTGTAGGGGGCGTTTCCCGGTCCTCGCCCAGCACAACTAACAAGCTGTCAATATTTACAGTTTTGTCACCTCTGTATTCAAGGAGGTAATATTCATCACTATTGATTTGAATTTTTATAATTGAAGGATTTTCGTTTTCTTTTCCGTCGTATTTTGAAACCGCCAGCTGATTCTGGGGATTATGAACAAGGTAAGGCTGATCCCACCCCAATAATTCACGTGAAAAGGCAGAAGGCAGGGAGGGTACGAGACCAAACATATTAAACAGACCTGAATCCATCAATCCAAAACGTCCGATACCGGGTCTTTTCGTCGATGGGCTAAAAAGATCATACATGCCCAAAAAACTACCGATGTTTGCAGCGAATATCCCGGTCAGCCCCAGCTCAAATCCGGCCTGGCTTTCCGTTTCCGGAAGCAGCACACCTTCTTTAATTTGAGTTTGACCCCCGTCTACCGAAACACCCCCAAACTCATCTCCCAGTGCCTTCTTAAAAAATTCAAAGGACATAAATAAGGATGGAATGTCCTGCGGGGTTTCATCAAATCCGAGATCGACGTCATTTCCGACACCTGCATGAAAAATAACCACGATATCATAATCTGAAAAAGTGATGTCTTCATCCTGATCGGAAATCGCAATGGCGTCCAGAAATAATTGTGCAAGTTGTAAATTATTTTCTTCGTCGGTTGTATTGGGATTATAAAACCCCATGGGATGTGGCAATTCATATGATGCGGTATTTTCTAATGGAAAAACCTGACCGGTCACGGGTAGTTTTTGTTTAGAGGCGGCGCAAAAATAATTGTTTACAGCGATAATTTGATCTAAAAAGTAACGGCGATCATGGGGAGGGGGATCTACCGTATAAGGTGTAACATCCGATGCATCCATCATGAACCGACCGTCGCCTGTTGTTAGTCTGTTATTTTCCGGCTGGAATTCGACTCTGATGGCACAAATCTTGAGGTTTTCCTGACTAAAGAGAGATGAACTAAAAATAAGAATAGAGACTACACTTAATACATATGTTCGTATGTCATACAAAATTGCTGACCCCGCCCTCGGTTCATTTCGAATCGTACTTTCCTGTTAGAATTCTTTGCTCGCGTTCAATTTCGAATATTAAAATTGGACCAATAATGAAAAACGCATTGTGTCTGACAACGGATGATCTTCAGAGGCCGATATATAGCCAAAATCTATCCCGAATACATAGTATTTTAAACCTGCACCAAATGTCATGAACTGACGTCCACCATATTTATTATCTTCGTAAAAATAACCTGCGCGTAAGGCGATAAGATTACCATACCAGTACTCCATACCAACTGAATGAGTAATCTTACGGATATCTTGCGTCCATGCAGAATAAAATACCGCTTTAAATACGTTATCCGAGCTATTCCCATCACGGTTAACTAATAATTTATTTGCATCATAGACGAGATTAATTTGATTAAATTCATCATCCAATAATTTGTAGGCTATACCAAATCTCAAATTTGTTGGCAGGGGATCTGCCTGGTTTTCATCGATATAGGTCATTTTTGGTCCAAAATTGGCGAGATTTGCACCCAATGATAAACGATTACCTAAAAATTCATAAGCAGGAATCCATTTAACCCCAAGATCAATTGCAAAAGAGGAGGAGCGTCCATCTCTGTTTTCTGAACCAACCTGAAGGTTTTTATCTGTCAGATCACTTTTTATAAATTTCAAATTTACGCCAATGCCCAGATTCTCTTTTATTTTGGTAGCGTAGGACACTGTGAGTGCATATTCTTTACTATCAAAGGTCCCAAGATCATTACCATTTTCATCGGTGGCGTGGTTTGTGCCCAGATTTAAAAATGTTATACTGGCTCCCAACATACCAATACCATCGATATAGTAACGGGCGGCCAGATAATCGTACCATAAATCACTAAAATTAAATTGGGGAAGCCATTTTACATGCATGAGTGAAGCTTCACCTTTTTTATCTGTTTCCGAATCTTCGTATTGAAAAGCAAGACCGGCGGGATTCCACCAAATAGCCGTCGCATTTTCTGCCATGGCGACACCCGTTTCTCCCATACCTCCCGGACGTGCATCAGGAGCAATTAATAAAAAAGGTACCGCTGATTCACCCTGTGCGTATAAATTATTTGCGGCAATTATCATTAAAATGCTGCATACAGAGTATTTTAGTAATCGTTTCATGGAAAACCTCCCTAAAAAAAAACCGATTATCGCGAAAGGTCTTACGCTTACGCATAATCGGTTTATACAAAACCCATATACAATTTGCTAAAGGCAGACCTGTCCGTCTCTATTAATTAGACTATGTGTTAAAAAAGCCTCTAACAAATGATATATAGGCAAACTCCTTATAACAGGGTTTTAAATTTACATTGTGAATTAAGCCAAGTCAACTGATTTTTCTATCTTAAACCCCTGTATCTCTTCTGTGTTCCCGGATTTTTAAAATTTTTCAGCTTTATCTATCAACATTATCGGTATTTCATCTTCGATACGATAGATCAACCGACATGTGTTACAAACCAATTGCTCTTCCTCAGACCTATAGTCAAGATCTCCTTTACATTTTGGACAAGCCAGAATATCCAGTAATTTTTTATCAAGCATAGAAACAGCCTTTATTTGGACTCGTTCCAGTAACCCATTTTGGAATATTTTTCTAAACGCATCTCTAGTAATTTATCGGCAGGAATTTCAGAAAGTTCAGCAAGTGTCCTTAATAATTCGGCTTTTACAATTTCAGCTGCTTTGTCCGGATCTCTGTGAGCACCTCCTTCAGGTTCCTCAACTATTTTATCGATCACCTTCAATTCCAGTAAATCTTCCGCCGTTACCTTCATCGCCTCCGCCGCCTGTGGGGCATTGGTTGAATCACGCCATAATATGGCAGCGCAGCCCTCCGGACTGATCACAGAATACCAGGAATTTTGCAACATCAGAACACGATCACCGACGCCGATACCCAATGCTCCTCCGCTGGCTCCTTCTCCTATAATGATGATGATAATAGGAACCGGGTAGCGAGACATTTCAAAGAGATTTCTCGCTATCGCTTCTGCCTGACCCCTTTCTTCCGCTCCAATACCCGGATAAGCTCCAGGTGTATCGACAAATGATATAATCGGTTTCTTATACCGGGATGCCAGTTGCATAAGCCGCCGTGCTTTTCTGTAGCCTTCGGGATTGGGCATTCCAAAGTTGCGATATAAATTTCCTTTTGTGTCTCTTCCCTTTTGATGGCCGACGATCATACAGGAATAATCATCGATCATTCCAATACCGGCTACTATTGCTTTATCATCAGCAAAAAGACGATCTCCGTGGAATTCCTCAAAATAGGAACATACACGTTCTATATAATCCTTCGTATAGGGACGTTGAGGATGGCGGGCAAGTTGAACATGCTGCCACCGGTTAAGATTACTATATATTTCTTTACGAAGCTGTTCTGCCTTTTTTTCAAGCCTTTTAATATCTTCACCAAGATCTACACCGGTTGAGGAGGCATATTCTTTCATCTCGTTTATCTTTTTCTCAAGCTCAATGACAGGTTTTTCGAATTCTAATGCAAATTTAATATTATCCGTTGGCATCCTATCCTCTAATTCAATCTACCTAAGAGACTTTTGAATTTTAATTTCCATACCATCCAAACAGCTTCCCTAATAATTTGCTTTGACATTTTTGATTTTCCAACCGCCCGGTCAATAAAGATGATAGGAATTTCTTTTAACTGAAATCCCTTTTTCCAGGCTTTAAAATTCATTTCAATTTGAAAAGAATAACCACCAGAACGAACTTCTTCAAGATTTATTGCTTCCAGTACCTGTCGTTTATAACATTTATAACCACCGGTTGAGTCGCAAAGAGGAAGTCCTGTAACAAATCTGGTATATTTATTAGCAAAATAACTTAATAAAAGTCTTGATAATGGCCAATTTACTACATTGACTCCTTTAATATAGCGCGATCCGATAACCAGATCAAAATCCTTTATGGCCTCCAAAAAATTCGGAATTTCTTTTGGATCATGAGAAAAATCTGCATCCATTTCAAAGATTATTGAATATCCGTTTTTAAGAGCAAATTTGAAACCGGCGACATAAGCCGTTCCCAGACCCAGTTTTTCTTCACGTTCAATCAGAAAAAGGTTATTATATTGATCCTTTAACTTCTTAACCTGTTTTCCCGTTCCATCAGGAGAATTATCGTCAACAATGAGTATATCTATAGCTGAATCGATCGCATAAATTTCCTTGATCAATTTTTCTATATTCTCAATTTCGTTATATGTAGGAATAATTATTAATATCTTCTCTGATGTCATTTGATTTTATTTTAATTGTATTTTCAGCTTGATTAAAGATTCTTCAAGTCCACCGGGTAACCAATCCAGGGTATTGTTCAATTTATCAAGATTAAATGAGGAATTCACCGGCCTGGGGGCTGCCTGTTTGAACTGTGAACTATCAACCTTTTCCATCAATTTTCCATCCAGATTAAATACTTTAATTATCTTTTGGGCAAATTCATAACGAGAGCAGACTTCTTTTCCTGAAATATGAAAAATCCCATACTCTTCTGTTTCTAAAAGTCGCTTTATTGCTTCAGATAGATCATCTGCCAGGGTAGGATTACCTCTTTGATCGCTAACCACCTTGATTTTATTTCCACTTTTTAACTGTTGAATGACCCAAGTGACAAAATTGTTTCGTACTTTTTGTCCACTTCCGTATAAAATCATTGAGCGGGTAATAATATATTCCAATCCACAACTGCGGATAATTTTTTCAGCCGCTAATTTTGTCTGTCCATAATATGAAACAGGATTTGTTTCGTTCGTTTCCCGGTATGAGCCTGATTTACCATCAAAAACATAATCCGTAGAAATCTGGACAAAAACAGGTGAATAATCACTTACCGCTTCGACTAGTATTTCCACACTTCGTACATTCGTTGCCCAACATAAATCGCGTTTTTCTTCACTCTTATCCACATCCGTGAATGCGGCCGTATTAATAATAATTTCCGGTTTAGTCTTTGAAAAAAACTTCTGAACTTTATCACGTTGAGTGAGATCAAGTTGATAGTACTCATTTTCCGGAAATTCAGTATTAAAACTTTTACCGGTAAGATCACATCCGATTACAAAATAGTCGCTCCGGAATATTTTTACCATGACCTGTCCGAGAAGACCATTCGAGCCTGTAATTAATATCTTTTTAAGATCTGCCATAACAAACCAATTCCCACTTTTTCATATTACAATTATTTATCCAGAATTATTCACCCGGTTGGATAGTCTGCATATTATTTAACTATTTAATGCAGTCATTTTTATCCAACGGGTGAACCACAAAAGCACACGGACTGACACAGCAAATTTAATAATTTGAATATATAACCGCCGGGACAAGAAAAATACAGAAGCAAAATCTATTTATCAACAAAGAATGAGCTAATTACAAGATTCTTGATGCTGGTCACTGGATACATAATCCTTGAAAATTGATAATTTCTTTTAGTGATCTTTTATATCCGGGAACCTTGTTCTTTAAATTCTTCCAATTTTTTAGTCAGTTCTGGATCATTTAGTGACAGTATTTGGGCAGCAAAAACACAGGCGTTTCGGAGCCCTGCTGTCCCTACTGCAAATGTAGCAACAGGAACACCGGCAGGCATTTGAACTGTGGAGAGAAGGGCATCTGTTCCATCCATAATCCCCCCCGGTAATGGTACTCCCAAAACGGGCAAATCTGTATGGGCGGCAACCGCTCCGGCCAGATGGGCAGCCATCCCCGCCCCGGCGATGATGACCCGGGTCCCATTTTTTCTCGCCTCTCTGGCAAATGTTGCTACTTCATCCGGAGTCCGGTGTGCGGAAAGTACTTTTAATTCTGAGGAAATATCAAAATACTCCAGGTACTTTTTCGATTCTTCCCAATATTTTAAATCAGATTTACTTCCAAATAAAACAGTTACTTGCGGCATTATTCTGATCCTCCTGATGTAACAACTTTTATATTGTGAGCATATGTCTGCTTGCTAACCTGTTCCAGGACAAAATATACGATATCTGTCACAATTTTCGAATTTATGGACACATTAAAACAAAATAAATCATTTTTTATATCATAAGTTTGCAAACCCAGATTTTTAAGCATATTTAATTCCTCACTGCCAACATTTCTAATCCGGTGCTGTATTTGTATGTTTTTATCGATAGAATTATAGATCAGTTCAAGTTTTACTTCAGGATACAAACGGGAAGAAATCAGAATCCAGCTCAGTTTTCCGGATTCTAAATCACTAAGGAGACTTTTAAGATAGTATCGAATATATTTTTTTTCATCCTCATATCTTTTTTTTTGGATTTCGGATTTTAGAATCCGTTGTCTATATCGATAATACAGGTTTTTGCTGGTATAATAGATGACAAAAATTAAAATACTGACGGCAATAATAACGATTACCGTAAAAAAATTATTCATCTGGCGGGTTATTTTTTATCGTCAACAAATTGAAATGTATGGGCCAGTACTTCCAGCTGATCTAAATACGGTTTCTTTCTATGACCCGGTGCGGTAGTGCTTATATCAATAAGATAGATATATTTTTTATTTTCATCCGTAAAAGCATAGGTTCGGAAAGGCCCGCCAATATAATGGTGATGATTCTGCCAGATTCCGGTAAGCTTTTTCGCCTCTCTTCCGAGAAATTCAACAAATTGTATATAAGTATCCTCTTTATCGATACTATCTGCCTCAAAATAAACCGTGGCCAGACTATCCCGAATATTGTACAACCAATTTCCATCCTCATCCAGGTTTTTGAATGGAAAACGATATATAAACAGGCAGCGGTCAGGATTTAACCGGCGAAACCATACAAAACTTTTATCCTCAACTTCCTTTACGATTTGATAATCATGCTGAACTCTGATCTTCCAACCATACTCCTTAACCAGGTAATCCTCAAAAACAAACTGTTCGCCCTTCAAAAACATCGCATTTTTTAGACGGCGAAAGTATGATGTGTTCAATCGATTAAAAATAATATCCTTTCTGTCTGATAGGTTTTTTTTAAGCGTCTCGGTATCGACAGCCGGGAAAAACATTACTTCTTGTTCTGAGGAAAATAAATCCTCTTTAAAAATTTCAAATACTTCGCCATTTACTACACTTTTCTTAACCTGGACAGAAAGTGCACCATTGATAAATTCTGAGACCTGATCCCGACCATTTAACAAACCTATAAACAGTAAATTTCGTCTCGATTTATAGGTATCAAGCATATGCAATGGTTGAAGATCCAGATAAAAACTTCTCTCTGAGTGTGGCGTGTAGATGAATTGGTCAAACGTTTGTTCCAGTTCGGTTCGAACCTGGTCATAAAGAGTTGAATCCGCAAAAACAACAATTTTTTCAAAATCACCAAAACTCGCCGGTCTATAATCACAGCCGGAAACAATAAATAATGCCAGCGAAATTGGTATCAGACTATGTAATACTCTTCTCAACAATTTTGACTCCCTCCTCCCGTATAACTTTTTTCTGGAGCATGAACAAAATTCCACCTGAGATAGATATCAATATGGGGATGAATAGGGTTAAAAAAGATAAGGATAGCGCAGCAGCTTTGCTCACACCTACTTTAGCCAATAATATGACATATCCACCATCCCGGAATCCAATTCCATTAATCGATGGCATCATGGAAAGAATAATCGTTATTGGTACTACAAGAAACATGTAGATAAGATTCACTTCAATTCCCAAAGCAAGTCCAAGACAATAGACTTTTATTATAATGAGAACCTGACCCAGTAGTGAAACAGCTAAAATTTTTACATATATTATTTTTGAGTCAGAATAAAAACGGATAGCATCCAAAAATTTCTGAATTCGCTCGCCAAGACGGAAAAGTGTTAATTTCATCATTAATTTTTCAATCGGCTCAGCCAGTTTTTCGCTAAATGCCACGACAAAAAATAGTACAACCAGAGCTATCATTCCTAATACAATATACAAAAGAAGATTATTGCTGAACTCTTCACGCATTATTAATATGGAAATTAATGCAAGGATGAGAGTGCTGGAAATACCAAGGAGACGCTCGGTCATGACCGAGGCAAAACTAACAGTGCGGTCTCCACTTGATTGGATCAGATTATAAATGCGTAAAACATCTCCGCCAATACTGGTGGGTAAAAAATTATTAAAAAACAGACCAATTAGGTAATATTTAAATAGTAAACGGGTTGGTATTTTTAGACCATAACCACTAACCAATATTTGCCATCGGAATGATAACAACAGCAGAGAGAGTAAAAACAAACCAGCTGCTATCGATAAATAGATTATTCCGTTTCCATACCATACCTGATCAAGAACTTCCAGGATTTTTATGGGATCTGCCAGATAAATGAGGTACCCAAGAAGTCCAAGAGAAATAACAGCCTTAAGAATTGTCCTCAGATGCGACATCATTCCAGATTCACAGCTTTACTTTGAAAGAATGAAAGTTTTAGTTTCGCCTGTGGATCATTGGGATTACGTTGCAACCAATCTTCAAGATGTTTTATACCCTTTTCATATTTTCCTGACCGTTCATAGATATCAATTAAGATACTAAGTGCCTGAACATTATTCGGATTTGACGTATAAATACTCTCAAAAATACCTTCGGATTTATGACCCAGACCAAGCCGGTACAAATTTTCCCCGATTATCTGCATATCCTTCTCGGTATAATTGGAGTTAAACAGACTATCAAGGCCTATCTGTTCTGAGGCTAAGGAATAGGAATCCCGGATAAATCTTAAATATCTATTTGTCCAGGGTATCACTGAAGAAGGAATATTCTTTTCCATATTTATCATTAAACTTTTTACCTTTTCCATATCCTTAGTACGTGCATAATACTCCGATACCTGTAGATAAGCTGTTCGATAATTCTGTAATAATCCCAGGATATTTCTGTCATAATATACGCTAGGATCCTGCAAACCACGATATTGATAAACTTCTGTCAGATTTCGTTCGATGTTTTCAGGCGATATTTTCCAGTTTTTATACGGTACCAGTTTTAAGGCCAGACCATCCATACGGAGATATTCCTGGAGTTCACTCAACATATTTTTCTTCGCCACGGTAACGGCGAAATAGATCGGCTTCCGCCATTTATTATTATTGATAATTCGTAAAATCATGTAATCCTGAACACGAAGGACGGATCCGTATGGTGTATTCAATGTTGGTTTAACTTCAAAAGTGATTTTTTCAGGAACTGTAATAGAAATACCCTGATATTTATTTTGAAATTCTCGCGCAAAATTTTCACCCGCAGATTGGGGAACATTAAGCGTAACCTGTCTTTTTTTCCAGGGGACGAGACCTAATTTACTGAGCTCAGCATCACTAACCCCGATCGGAACTTTCGGATCAAGATCCCTCAATTGCTGAATATACCAATCGGTATTTAACAGACTCAGGTTGACGATACGGATGTCCCGGCGAACACTATCCACCTCCTGCAGATACCAGAGAGGGAATGTATCATTATCACCATTGGTAATCAGAATCGCATTGGGTTCACATGTCTGAAGCATATTATATGAATAGTCCCAGGCAATATATCTTCCTTTACGATTATGGGTTTCAAAATTTTTAGCCAATAAAAGAATTGGAGAAATAATAAAGAGAATAACAAAAATAACCACCGGTAAGGTATTGGATTGAACCGTTACATCATCCTTCTTTTTCTTCTTGTTTCCGCGAATTAATTCCATCAATCCGGCATATCCCAGTCCGATCCAGATTGAAAAAGCATAAAACGAACCTACATAACTGTAATCTCGTTCACGGGGTTGTGGATCGGGCTGGTTTAAATACAACACAATTGCCAAACCTGTCATAAAGAACAACGCTAAGACGGCTAACGCATGTTTTTTGTCATTTTTAAACTGCCAGTAAATACCCAGTAAACCTAAAAGAAATGGTATGGCGTATAATTGATTTGCCGACCAATCTCTTTCATTTTTATCCATCCCAACAAACTGCCACATAAAGTAGCGGATATACATTTTATCGACCTGATATTTCCAGAAAAATTCACCGGTACTGTTATACCGTTTACCATTCGGCGATTCTTTCCATACTTTCGCCCTGTCTGTAATACTATGATCACCATATTGTTCCCGGTTGAGGTAGGATATGAATTTTTCAATCGTCTCCGGATTATTTTCATCTATCATCGGATCCAGATTGGAACGGATATAGATTGTTGCGTATGTGCTGTATCCGATAACAATTAACAAAACAGAAAGGGAAATCAGGCTGACTGTCTTTTTATTATTGTTGATCGACCAAAAAACAATCGCAAATAATATGATAAAAACAGCTGCCAGACCAAAGGCACCTCCCAATTCTGCAATTCGCGGCAGATATTTTACAATTCCCGGATAAACAAATAAGATAATTCCCACTGTTACAAGAATGTTTATCATAAATGTTTTCATATTAAATTCAAATCTCTTGTAATAGTAGATTAAAGTGACAAAGGGTAAGGCGAGAACATTTAATAAATGGATACCGATTGTTAAACCAATACAATAAGCAATCATTAAAAGGTATTTTTCATTTCCGGGTTGATCTGATTTTTGGGCCCAGACTAAAATCAGCCATACAAGCAAAGCTGTAAATAACATTGAAGGTGCATAGACTTCTGCTTCCACAGCATTAAACCAAAAACTATGGGTAAATGCAAAAGTCAAAGATCCTATTGCACCGGAAAAAATAGCTATTTGCCAGTCAGAATTGCTTTGCAGATTCCCCTTCCACTCCCTCACCAGGTGTACGATCGATAAGTAAAGTAGCATGACCGTAAAAGTGCTTGAAAGGACTGATATATAGTTAACACGATATCCTATATCTTCGACAAAAGGAATCATAGAGAAGAACCTGCCAACCAGCAAAAATAAAGGCGCTCCCGGTGGATGTGGTACAGCAAGTCCATAACTACAGGCAATAAATTCACCGCAATCCCAGTAGGAAACGGTAGAGGCAACCGTCATTGCGTATATAATAAATGAAAATACCCAGATACCAGCCGCTACAAGGCGATTTGTTTTCAACCAATCCATTAATTCATCCTTTTATTTATAGTATTAAGTATTTATTCTTAAATATTTTATCAGTGCATCTTTCCAATGTGTCATGTGATTTAAATTCACTGACTTCAATTTATGATTTTCCAGTACACTGTAAGACGGGCGTTTAATTTCCGATGGGAATTCATCACTGGTGCAGGAAATTAATGGAGTCTTCAGCCTAAGTTCTTTAAATATCACACCGGCAAATTCAAACCAGGAACAGTGTCCTTCGCATGTCATATGATACAAGCCAAAGCCCTCTGTTTCAATCAGTTGGCCCGTGTTTTTAGCAATTTCGAAGACCGAAGTTGGCGTTAAAATTTCATCATTTACAACTTTCACAACATCCTTTATTTTGGCCGCCTTCTGCATGGTTGTAATGAAGTTATTACCTTTGGCCCGGCAAATTGTTTTGCCATAGAGGCCGGATGTTCTTATGACAAAAGACCTGGTACAGTAGTTTTTAATTAATATTTCACCATTAAGTTTCGTCATGGCGTAAATATTTAAAGGATTTGTCTTATCTTTTTCCAGATAAGGTTCTTTCTTCTCTCCATCAAAAACGTAATCTGTACTATATTGAACCAGAACAGATCCAATCTCGGTAGCTGTTTTCGCCAGATTTAGAGCGCCA
Organism: Calditrichia bacterium; assembly: GCA_023132435.1. GTDB lineage: Bacteria > Calditrichota > Calditrichia > JAJRVZ01 > JAJRVZ01 > JAGLYF01. Next base: position 14,543 of record JAGLYF010000108.1, read on the forward strand.
ATCGCATTTACCTGAAAAGAGATATCCGGATTTTTCTCACAATCGGGCAAATTGTGATAGGCGGCTGTATTTATAACCACATCCGGATTAATTTCGTTTAAAACCTTTTTTACGCTATTAATATTCGTAATTTCAATATCTGCATGCGTCAGGCCAACGATCTGATGCTTCTCATCGTATTGTTCACAGAGTTCAGATCCTAATTGTCCATTCGCTCCAATGACAGCTATTTTCAAATATCACACACCTAATCTATAATTCTGATTATATTTTGATAGATTTAAAGACCTCAATATTATAATATGATTTATTTTTAAGGTCATTAAATTTATCAAAATTATTTACAAGATCCTGGACAATACCATCAATATCAGATCTCGGTTTAAAGCTGAGAATATTTCTTGCCCGGTCAATATTTACCTTATAATTTCTATAATCCTGCCGGTGTTCAATTTTTAAATTTATTTTCTTATCCATTCTTGAGTTTATACTATTCTTGACAAGATCAGCAACCTCACCTACAGTAAAATTTCCTGATGCCACATTAAAAAGACCAGAGATATTTTCATCGGATTCTATGGCTCTTATATAGGCTGTTACGGCATCGTTTATACTTAATATGGGTCGCCAGATAGCAGGGTTATGAACATTTATTGTATTATCGAGTAGAGCACTTTTAAACATTGTATTGACAATTAAATCCAATCGCATGCGGGGACTATAACCACTTACGGTTCCCTGGCGGAGACAAATCACAGAAAAATTCTTATCAACCATCTGCAAAACCGCCTGTTCACCCTGGAGTTTGGAGATGCCATAGGGATAGTTGGAAACTGCCGGTGAATTCTCATCATAGAGCTCATTTTCAGTATACCCATACACCGAACAGGAACTGGCATAAATAAATCTTTTAATCCCGCCCTTTTTTGCAATATATCCCAGATAAGCCGGGGCGGAAGCATTATGGATAAAATTCAGACTGGGTGAATATTCTGCCATGGGATCGTTTGATAGTCCGGCCAGAAAAATAATTTGATCATATTTCTTCACTTCATCCTGAGTAATATCAAAAATATTTTTTTTGATCTTTTTGACGGTCTCCGGAAGAAAATCACCAAACCAGAACAAATCTATAACATCAACCTCATATCCGCGATCAACCAGAATCGGGGCCAGTTTCGAACCAATATATCCGGCGCCACCTGCCACTAAGATTTTCATAAAAATTCCTTCACTTTTTGCTTTTTGCCCCTACCTTAAGGTAGGGGTTAATTGATCATTCTGATCAAACTGAATATGATCTGAATTCTCCGTATTCAGCCACTCGTTCAATAACTGCGCTTTTTCATCTTTAGAGGAGAGGATCGGATCCTTCACCGGCCAGTCAATGCCAACTTCAGGATCGTTCCATCGAATTCCTGATTCACCCTTTGAATTATAGACACCAGTGCATAAATATTGTATTTCTGCATAATCTGACAAAACGCAAAATCCCCGGGCAAATCCGGCCGGTGCATAGAGTTGTCTTCGTTCATCGGACGATATTTCAATACCAAACCATTGACCAAGTGTCGGTGATTTTTTTCGAATATCGACCGCGACGAGAAAAGCTGTACCACTCAAAACCCGCATTAATTTAGCCATGGGTGGGTTCCATTGAAAATGTAATCCGCGCAGTACATTCTTCACTGAGCCGGAGTGATTTTCCTGAGCAAAATTATGTGGTAGTCCTAATTCTTTAAACTGATCAGCCCGGAATTCTTCGACAAAAAATCCCCGGTCATCCTGAAAAAACTCACTTTTAAGAACAGCAACTGCTCCCATATGGACAGATTCAATTTCCAATTTCATTATTCTATCACCCCTTATATAACTTGATCTATTAATAGCACCCCAAGACCTCAGGGCAAACAAAAAAATTAATTAACCTGATTATTAATAAATATCTCGCGCAAAGGCGCTAAGATCACCCCAGTGGGCGGATTCGCCTACCGGCGAACACAATGTTTAAAATAACATCCCGCATATGCGGGATGTGCTTTTATCTTCACATTCGTTGCGTCGCTGCGTCGTTGCGAGAAATGAATTATCCAGGTTAATTATTGTGTCTGATTAAATTTAAAATTTAAACTCTGAAATGTCTTTTTCCCTTTTAGGAAATAATCAAATACCAAAAATCTATTATACATCAAAAATTCATAATCCTTGTCAGAGACTATTCTGATTTCTTGTACTTCTTTTCGTTTTTGAAACATCATTTTCAGATTAAATATTAGCCATACATGTGATTTGATAATTGCATAGGCATGTTTAAAATCAAGCTGACCGATAGCCGCATGAAATACATTTATCACATCGAGTAGGTATCTGATGATCAAGGTTTTTACTAAATTTCCTTTTTCCAGATTCTTAATAAGCGTGAATATTCCATTCCGGTGATTCCAATAGATCTTTTTAAAACTATCGGCCTTTATTGTCGCCCCGGCATAATGATATATAACAGAATCCGGGATTACTTTTAGCCGGTAATCCACCAAATGTAGTCGCCAACAAAGGTCAATTTCCTCCATATGATGAACAAAATCCTCATCCAGATTACCACTCTTTTCGAGGGCTTCAGCTCTGACAAACATGGCCGCGCCACTGGTCCAGAATACAAATGATTCATCATCGTACTGGCCCTCATCCCGTTCGATGGTGTAAAATATCCGACCGCGTAAGAAAGGATAACCGCATTTATCCATAAATCCACCACTGGCGCCGGCATATTCAAAATAACCATCATCAATCAATGAGCGGATCTTAGGTTGAAGAGCACCTATTTTACTATCTGATTCAGCAACATTTACCAGTGGTTCCAGCCAGTTTTCCGCCACTACCACATCATTATTTAGTAAAATATAGTATTTTCCCTGTACTTCCCTGAAGGCAATATTATACGCCCTGCTATAACCAGCATTTCTATGGGTCTGAACAATCTTAACCATCGGATAATTTGCCTGCGTATAGGCGATGCTGTCATCGCTGGAGTTGTTATCAACCAAGGCTATTTCAAAGTTCGGGTACGTGCTTTTTAAAATCGAATCAAAACACTCTTTCAGAAATTTTTTTCCATTGTAATTTAATACAAGTATACTGACAAGAGGTTCACGATTTTTTGCCTTATTTTGGCCTTCATCTCTGACCATAAATGTAAAAGTATCGCTTTCTAATATCTATGTTCACAACTGTAGGGGTGTCCCCCAAGTCCGGGACGTGCCCGCCCTTTACAATAATTAAATTCCAATTATAATAAATCTTGCAATTTCTAAATAATTATAAACAAAATCAAATATTTAGGTGGTGTTTGAAAGGATCATCCGGAAGATATTTCTATGGATATCTAACTGATATTAAAGTACTTAACCTTATCTTTATAATGTAAGATAAAATATTCTTTTAATTGACTGTTTTCCTCTTTCCTTAGATGAGGATCATTTTTTATTATCTCAAAAGCGTCTTTTCTTGCGGTTTGCAAAATACTCTGGTCTGAGACAGGATTGGCAATTTTAAATACAGGTAAACCGCTTTGACGGGTACCAAAAAAATCACCCCAGCTTCGAATGCGCAGATCTTCTTCGGCAATCTGGAACCCATCCGAAGTTTCTGTCATTATCTGCAGTCTTTTTTGTGCGGTTTCACTAATGCGATACGGTGTTTTCAGAATACAATATGATTTTTTTGAACCTCTTCCTATCCGGCCTCTGAGCTGATGTAACTGGGAAAGACCAAATCTTTCCGCATGTTCAATCACCATAATCGTTGCATTCGGCACATCGATACCAACCTCAATCACGGTGGTAGAGAAAAGGATATCAATCTTCCCTTCCGAAAAATCCCGCATGATCTTTTCTTTCTTTTCCGATTTCATCTGACCATGCAAGAGTGCCGTTTTATATCTGGCGAATTGATCCTTTTTATATTGACTGTAATTTTCCGTCGCCGCTTTCAGATCAATCTTTTCAGATTCTTCAACCAGCGGATAGACAATAAATACCTGTTCTCCCTTGTCCACCCTGTCCATAACAAATACATCAATCTCTTCTGTTTTGTCTTCGAATCTCCAATAGGTTTGAACCGGTGGTCGGTTTGGCGGCATTTCATCCAGTGTGGAAACATCAAGGTTTCCGTATATAGTCAGGGCAAGTGTCCGCGGAATGGGGGTCGCAGTCATCATTAAAACATGGGCTTGTATTCCCTTCTCTAAAAGAGTGGATCTCTGCATAACACCAAACCGGTGCTGTTCATCTATGATTACCAGACCCAATTTGGAAAATGTTACATTCTCCTGGATCAGTGCGTGCGTACCAATGACGATGAGCGGATCCTGAGAATTTAAATGATCTTGTAATGATTTTCTCTCACTCGTGATAGTATTTCCGGTTAGTAGTCCGACCATAACATCCATATCTTTTAAAAATGTTGAAATAGTAAAATAGTGTTGTTCGGCCAGGACTTCCGTGGGAACCATCAGAGCAACCTGGTAGCCATTGTCTATGGCGATTAACATCGCCATCATAGCCACCAGAGTTTTTCCCGAGCCTACATCACCCTGCAAGATCCGGTTCATCGGGTGTGGTCGTTTCATATCCCCCCGGATCTCCTTAACCACGCGCATTTGTGCTGTTGTCATATTAAAAGGAAGCTGGCGATACAATTTTTCCAGTTTTACACTGGGATTTTCAAAGGCATATCCCGGCTCATTTTTACTGGTGTGCTGCTTTTGCAAAGCCAGCATCATTTGTATAAAGAAAAACTCTTCATACTTGAATCGATTGATACTCCGGGCCAGATAATCTTCTTCCAAGGGTGAATGGATATTCCGGAAACTCTCCTGTCGGGGCAAGAAATTCCGTTGGTTATACAAACTTTCCGGTAGTACTTCCGGAATTTCCTGCACATGGGAGGAGAGGATAGAATGAAATATTTTTCTGAAGGTATAGGAATTTAATCCAACTTTTTTAAAGGCTTCGTTGCCCGGATAAATTGGTATAATTTTTCCGGTATTGATCAGATTCTCAAAATCCCCGTCACCCAGTTTATCATAATCCGGATGGACCATCTGGAACCCGCGGTAAAAATTCACTTTGCCGGATAAAGACACCCATTCACCGACCTTAAACATTGTTTTATATTGATTTACATAGTTAAACCATACCGCTTCTAGAATCCCATTTCCATCGGATATAACCAGATAAAAGACCGGTTTTCGGCCACGCCGAACTCCCGCGGCTTCAATCTTACCGATGACGGTAACTTCTGCATCCTTTGAGAGGTTGTTGAGAGGAAGGATCCTGGTGCGATCCAGGTAGCGGCGGGGAAAATATTCTATCAATTCCCAGAAAGTTTTTATTCCATACTTATTTAGGGCAACAGCCCTTTTCGGGCCAATACCTTTGATGTACTGGATTTCCGGTATCATATTGAGATTTTAATTTAACCGCAAGACGCAAAGATCTTTTATTATTCTTGATAACCAGAAAATAACTTTCCACGAATTACACGAATTAATACGAATTGCACGAATTTAATTAAAGATTAATAAATGTGTAATATTACTTTTTAGATCAATTTTTATAATTCGTGTTAATTCGATCAAATTCGTGAAATTCGTGGATTTATTTTCTTGACGTCTTTGCGGTTAGGTTGTTCTTTATTTTCCCATCCTCAAGTTCGATGACACGATGGGCATGCGTTGCCATCAGCTCATTATGGGTAACTATAATAAGAGTCTGACCATGCTTTTTGTTTAGTTCCAGGATGAGCTCATACAAGGCTTCGCTGTTTTGCTTATCCAAATTGCCTGTCGGTTCATCGGCCAGAACCAATCTGGGGCCATTAATAAGAGCCCTGGCCACCGCAACCCGTTGCTGTTCACCGCCTGATAGTTCGGAAGGTTTATGATTTAGTCGTTGTCCTAATCCAATTTCATCTAAAATATTTTGTGCTTTTTCCGAAGCAACGGTAAAATCTCTTCCATGCATCATACCGGGAATCATCACATTTTCCAGAGCAGTGAATTCAGGTAACAAATGATGAAACTGAAAAACAAAACCGATGGCATTATTTCTAAAAACGGCTAATTCTCTATCTCTCAGGGAGAAAAGATCTTCCCCATCGATTAAGACCTCGCCCGCCGTCGGTCTGTCCAATCCCCCGATTAAATGCAATAAGGTACTTTTTCCAACCCCCGATGGCCCTATGATCACAACAATTTCACCGGCAGAAACTTCCAGATCGATGCCCTTAAGCACTTCTACTTTTTGAGGTCCGGTCATATAGGTTTTACACAGCTGATGTGTGGTCAGTATTTTACTCATAGCGTATCGCTTCCACCGGAAATAAGCGTGAGGCTTTAAATGCGGGATAGACAGAAGCTAAAAAGCATAAAAACAGGGCAACGCTGGAAATAGCGATAAAATCAACCAGATGCATTTCAATCGGTATTGAATCGATAATATAGACATCTGCCGGCAAAGAGATAATTTTATAATTTAATTGTAAAAATCCAACAGTATATCCAATCAGACTTCCTAGAAATGTGCCAATCATACCAATGATGATTCCCTCATACATAAATATTTTCATTACACTATTGGATGTTGCACCCATACTTTTTAGAATGCCAATTTCCCGTGTTTTTTCCATGACAATCATGATCAAAGAACTGATAATATTAAAGGCGGCAACCATGATTATCAGACTGAGAATAATAAAGGCGCCCCACTTTTCAATTTCCATCCAGCTAAAAAGTGATTTGTTTAATTCAAACCAGGTCAGGGTGGTATAGGGATATCCCAGTTCTTCTTCTATCTCTGAAGCCACTCTGGCCGCATTGTTATAATCCTGTAATTTTATCTCCACCCAGGAAATACCACCGGGCATATTAAACAGTTTCTGCGCCGACTCCAGTGAAATAAATGAGAATATCCGGTCATATTCATAATAACCAAACTCAACAATCCCAGCCAGGTAGAATTGCTTCACACGCGGCTGGCTGAAAACACTTCCTTCCTTTGGCAGGGTAAACAAGGTGACAACTTCACCAATATCCAAAGCGAGGAGACGATCAGCCAGATATCTACCCAAAACGATGCCACTCAGTTTTTTTCCATTGATCTCTTTCTCGCTAAAATCCAGCTCGCCCAGTTTCATCTTTTGTCGAATATTCGAGACACTCTCAATCGTATTGAGATCGATCGCTTTTACCGCTGTCGGTCTTTGGGCATGACCGGATCTGATCATACTTTCTTCGCGAATAACCGGAGAGGCGCCGATCACTTCCGGATGTTTTTTTGCCGTCTCGATGAGTTTGTCAATTTCAGTTATGGTCTGGGTATAAAATTTTCGCAATCGGATATGCGCATCGGCATCGATCAGTTTTGATCGCACTTCCGATTCAAATCCATTCATAACGGAAAGAACCAGAATCAATGCGGTCACCCCGATTGTCACACCGGTGATTGATACAAAGGTGATAATTGAGATAAATCCGGTTTTTCTCTTGGCCCGGAAATATTTTTTAGCGACAAAGGATTCGAAGGACATAGGGTATTAACTTCCTTCCGGTCTCATTTGTGGGAAAAATATGACATCGCGAATGCTTGCTGAATCGGTCAAAAGCATCACCAGGCGATCTATGCCAATGCCCAGTCCGGCAGTCGGTGGTAATCCATATTCCAGGGCACGCAGATAATCCTCATCGATGACCTGTGCTTCTTCATCACCCCGGTCACGTAACTTCATTTGATCAAGGAATCGTTCTCTCTGATCGAGGGGATCATTTAACTCGGTGAAGGCATTACCGATTTCTTTCCCGCCGATAATTGGTTCAAAACGTTCGACCAGCCGCGGATCCTCTCTGTGTTTTTTTGCCAGCGGCGACATCTCAACCGGATGGTCCATAATAAAGGTCGGTTGGATCAATTTTGGCTCAACATGATCCCCGAAAATTTCATCAATCAATTTACCATATCCCATCGATGGATCCTCTTTAACCTCCAGATCACGGGCTGTTTTTCTGATCCCCTCCTCATTCATCTTACTGATGTCGATTCCGGTATGTTCCTTGATCGCCTCAAATATCGTCAGACGGGGCCAGGGAGGGTTGAAATCAATCTCATTGCCCTGATAAACAATTTTTGTGGTATTGTGTACTTCTTTGACCACCATAGTGAATAATTCTTCCACAAATTTCATCAGCCAGATATAGTCTTTATAGGCAATATACAATTCCACCTGGGTAAATTCCGGATTGTGGAAACGATCGATACCCTCATTACGAAAATCCTTGGCAAATTCATAGACCCGTTCCAAACCACCGACAATCAGACGCTTAAGGTATAATTCATTGGCGATACGTAAATACAGATCGATATCCAGGGTATTGTGATGGGTGACAAACGGGCGGGCTGCTGCTCCACCATAAATCGGTTGCAGAACCGGTGTTTCAACCTCTAAAAAATCATGACCATCCAGAAATTTCCTGATCGCCCTGATAATTTTCGTCCGTATGACAAACACATCTTTGACTTCCGGATTTACTAACAAATCCACATAGCGCTGTCGATAACGCATTTCTATATCGGCAAACTGATCATAGACTTTCTTTTCTTCTTCCTCGATTTTTTCTTTCACAATCGGAAGTGGTCGCAGTGATTTTGCCAGTAGTTGAAATTTTTCCGCTATGATTGATATCTCTCCGGTGCGTGTTTTAAATACCGTTCCTTCCACTCCAACCAGATCACCGATATCAAGAAGTTTAAATAGCTCATAAACCTGATCACCGACTTTATCTTTTCTGATATAAACCTGAATTTTGCCCAGGCGGTCCTGCAGGTGGAAAAATGCCGCTTTGCCCATCAGCCGTACCGACATCATCCGGCCGGCCACAGAGACAGTCGAATTTTCCAGATTGTCAAAATTTTCTATTATTTCAGTGGAATGTTGTTTTTGTTCAAAAACATAGGCATAAGGATTGACATCCATATCGGCCAGTTTTTGCAGTTTTTCCTTACGTAGTTGCACTAACGGATTGAGTTCTTCCACCGGTTTCTCCCGTCTGAGGTTTGATTTAATCGCTTTTCTGAACCAGGTATTCTTTGATAAACTGCTCTAAATTCCCGTCCATAACTGCTTGTGTGTTACTTGTTTCATATCCGGTACGGTGATCTTTTACCAGATTATAAGGATGAAAAATATAAGAACGGATCTGACTGCCCCAGGCAATATCTTTTTTTTGTTTTTCCATCTTCTGCTTTTCTTTTCGTTTCTCTTCTTCTTTTAGCTTATACAGGCGAGCAGCCAGAATTTTCATCGCATTGGCTTTGTTTTTATGTTGTGAGCGTTCGTTTTGGCATTGAACAACAATTTTGGTTGGCAGGTGAGTAATCCTGATCGCCGAATCGGTCTTATTGACATGCTGACCGCCTGCCCCACTGGCCCGGTAGGTATCGATTCTCAGATCAACCGGGTTAATCTCAATATCAATCTTATCATCGATTTCCGGTAACACAAAAACAGAGGCAAAAGAAGTATGCCGGCGCTTATTGGCATCAAAGGGGGAAATCCGGACCAGCCGGTGTACACCGGCCTCTGCTTTGAGATAACCGTAGGCATAATCCCCGGCCACTTCGATGGTTACACTCTTAATTCCTGCTTCCTCACCACTCTGCAAATCTAAAGTTTCTGCCTTATAGCCGGAATTTTCGCAATAACGCAGATACATGCGCATCAGCATTTCCGCCCAATCCTGCGATTCCGTCCCCCCGGCTCCGGGATGGATGGTCAGAATGGAATTGCGTTGATCCATCTTTCCGGTAAACATTTGCCGGAACTCCAGATCGGCTATCTGTTTTTCCAATTGCTGGAGATGTGACTCAATTTCCGGTTCAAGATTTTCGGAAAGATCCTCTTTCTGTAACTCCATCAGAATTTCGATTTCTTCCAACAGTTTATTCTGTTTATCCCAATCCTCCACCCAGATTTTTCTATCATTTATTTCTTTTAAAATCTTTTGTGCTTCTTCATTATTTTCCCAGAATCCCGCCTCATGGGTCTTTTTTTCTATTTCCTGTATTTGTGTGCGTTTCTGATCGATGTCAAAGATAACTCCGTAATTTAGTAAGTTTTTCTTTTGAAGTTTCGACTCTCTCTTTTAATTCAGTGTTCATATATCCTCCGGGAAAAATTTATTTAAAAATATAGTTTCAGACTACGACGCGTAGCGTCGTAGTCTGAAACTATATAAGTTCTAATTTACTTTGATTTATGGATTATGGCAAGGAGGGTAGTAGATATATTAAATTGGAGACGTCGCGCGCGACGTCTCCAATTTAATTTTTATTCCAATTCTTCCCGCAGTTTTTCGATCTCCAGATCGGCATTTTCCCGCACCTTACGCAGTTCTTCGATTTCCTTTTCCAGTTTGGCGGCTTTTGCTTTTTCTTCCATCACCTTTTCATAAAAATTCAATCGCCTCCGGATCTGAATGTTATCTGCGGCGCCACCATATTGTTCACGCACTCCAGCCGGTAACAATGAGAACTGTACCCCTAGCTGTGCTTTCCAGGGAGGATAGTTTTTGGGTAAATCGAGTACATTAGAAAAATCCGGTACTCCGGTGGTGCGTTGGCGATCATCTGGTGATATTCTTATATCAACACCGAGATCTACCGACATCCAGTTATAGGGAGAATAGCGGATAGATGGGGTGAGAAAGGCATAATCTTCTGCACTATAAACAAACGGATCGGGGATCGTCGTATAAATACCGCCAAACATTTCCATACGAAATTGAAACAAACCGGTGGGGATTCCGATTGCAAGATTCATTTTAAGTTCTTGTGAATTGACGGTTGCGGTTCGGGTGGTGCCATCAACAATATCCACCTCACTGCCCTTTTCATTGTGATTCCACCAACCCAGATTAAAATGGAGTCCAATCCCCTGGCCAGGCAGGTATGGATTGTAGTAGTAAGAAATACCACCAGAAAAGCCATATTCAACAGCCCCACTCGCATATTCTGCCAGTGGATAGTTGTGTACCTTCCCGGTTGGAAAACGTAGAGTGGTCCAGAGGGCACCGGTAAAATGCCCACGTTCGAAGTTAAAAGATCCGCCTTTTATGGTTAAAAACAGATCACCCGGTTTATTATTTTCCTGATGGTGAGTATCCTGATAAACGCGCAAAGCCAAAGTTGCATCAAGGTTATTGATAATACCATAGGAGGCTGAAACGTTTCCCGCTACCAACCAGTAATTCGCCGCGGAAAAATCTGGAGGTGCTTCCCCGAGGTATTCACCCAGTTTTGTCCAAAAATTGAGATTGGCCCCAAAATCCCAACGACCGGGCATCAGGGTACGTCCCTCATGGGTATGAAAAAAACCAAAACTGCCGGTGGTGCCCGGATTCTGGCTATATGCGAGAGTGCACGTAAGGAGTATAAATAGAAGAAGAACTAGTTTTCTCATTGTCCGCCCTTAATCGATCGAAACCATGGAATATCTCTGAAAGATTTGATTCCTAACCTTCTTCTTCAAGAATCTGTTTTAGTTCTTCCAGTTCTTTTTCGGCTTCTTCCCGTTCGCGTTTTAAACGATCGAGTTCTTCCTGGACATTTTCAATACGTTCCCGTTCTTCGATGATATTCTGAAAGAAATCCACCCGTTTATTAAACCGGTCCCGTTCCAATTCTTCCGGTGTTCTTTCTGATGGCGCTAAGGGGAGAAGGGTGAAGTTAAGCGCAAGCCATGCTTTCCAGTCAGGATAATTAGGAAGATCTAAAGCGGATGCCCATGGTGGCTTTGTTTCCTCAACATCACTTGAAACACGCATATCAACACCAAGATCGGCGTACATCCAGCGATAGGGCTTATAACGAATAGCCGGAGTTACATAAGTATATTCTTCGCGGCCATATACCATCGTATCGGGTTGCTGAATCCAGGAGACACCATTCACCTCTAACATAAGATCAATCATCCCAACCGGATATACCAGACCCAGACCATATTGTAACTTTGTCGCATTAAATCCTGGTTTTCTATCACGTTTATCCACTATTTTGCCGGCATCATTATGGGTATACCAGCCAAGATTTAAATGGGCTGAAAAATTCCTGGTTAACAAATAGGGATCAACATAATAAGAAAGTGCACCCATAGCACCGAATTCTACCGATCCACTGGAATACTCGGCAAGAGCGTAATTTGGCTGCTCAGCAAGAGGGAAACGAAAGTTAAGCATGGCGGCGCCATACAGATGGCGCGTACCTAGCGTAAATGAGCCTGCTTTTATAGTAAGAAATAAATCATCAGGTATATTGGCATCAGATATATTGGTATCTTGATACAAACGTAAACCCAGGGCCATATCCAGATGATCGATGATGCCATAGGTAGTAAAGATATCGCTGGCAACAACCCAATAATTGACAGCAGAAAAATCTGGAGGTGCAGAACCGAGATAGTCTCCCAATTTTGTATAAAAATTCAGATCGGTATAAATTTCTAAACGACCCTGTTCAAAGGTTCTTGCCGTCTGTGTATGCAGTAACGACCAACTACCGGTCGTTGGGGTTTGAGCAAGGGCTGTAGATGTAAGAAATAACAGTAATACAAGTGTGCTGAGCCGCTTCATCCCATCCTCCCAAAATGATTAGATAATCTCAAGAAAATTATAAATTTAAATTATTTTTGTCAAGCAAAATGAAGTAAATAAAATATTCAGACTAAACCTATAAATAATAAATACTTAAACCATTA
>JAGLYF010000109.1 GCA_023132435.1 Calditrichia bacterium
AAGAAGTCTTTATAAAATAAAAAAAGATTTCTCCTCTGGGCAGTTCCGTGTATTTCTGTGTAATTCCGTGGTAAATTTTAAAACTATTGGGTTTGATATATACAATGATTTTAATCAATCCGGCTGATCAGATAAATCGCATTGGCAATAATCGCAATATCGCGTACGATACCAAGAAAACGGGTAAACACATCATAGGCACTGCCGGAGATGATAATCGTATCCCCCGGTTGTAATAAAGGCAACAGGTCACTGTCACCGGTTTTGATAAATTTTTCCACATCGACATTGATTACCTGCTGGTTACTTCGAATAATCCGCACATCACTGAGGCGGGCGGTGCCCAGCGGTCCCCCTGCCGAGGAGATCAGATCGATCAGCCCATAACTGCTGGGAACCGAATAAATCCCAGGACGCTGCACATGGCCCCATAGATTAACAGTGATCAGAAGCACATCGGTACCGCCGAGAATATACTGGGCGGGCCGGTCAGCATATTGAAGGGGGGGTTGTATATCCTGGCCAAAACTTACGGAAAATGATATTAAGATGATCCCAATAACTATCAAATTCTTCATATTTTTCCTGTATTTAGATAATAATAAATACTTTCCAGTTGGATTCTGCACCGCTGTGATCTTCATCCGGTCCAATACTGTCAATCCGCCATTTATATACACCGGGGATAAATGCCGGCAGATCTGAAATTGAAGATAAGTCCAGGGTCTGGTAGTTGTTATCATAATTACTCTGAAAGATACCAATGAAATGTACCTGATCAAAACTGTTTTCTATCCGGAGAATATACAAATCAGGGATCTCGACAAAATTCCAGAACAATGTCGGTAAACTATCTATATCGCATGTTTCTCCGTCAGGCCGGTCGAGTTCCGGTTTATGTATCAGCATATAACGCAGGGTATCCTGGGCAGCACTTTTTTTACCTTCGCTGTTTGTGGCCGTGACAAAGTAATAATAATACGTATTTAACTCCAGCCCGGCTTCCACATTGCCATCGATATAGGTTGTGTCCCTGCCGGCAGTAGCAGTCTCCAGGTCGATGCTTTTGATATGCTGAAAAAAAGTCCCGCTTTCTTTTTTACGGTAGATATTATAATGACTGATATTAGGGTCCCGTAAAGAATACCAGGCAAGATAGATACCATCGCTCTCGGGCACAGCATCGATACCGCGCTCGACAGCAAGGGTATCATCGCTTGCATAATGCTCGACCATTTTGACATCACCGGGCTCCGGTACGATCGGCTCCCCGGTATTATCACAGGATATAAAGGCCAAAAAAACGATTAAAAAAAATATTAGCCCTGTTTTATAATATAAAGGCGACACTGACACGATGTAAATTTCCTAAATCATGATGTTGATAAGCATAATCCAGTTTTATTTTCCAGTAGGCAATTCCTGCCCCGGCAGTGAACTGTCCGCTGTTACTGCCAAAACGGAGGGCAAACAGGGATTGATAGAGTATTTCCGTACCAAGATGCCAGCCCCCGTCATATTTTGTATCCAGATCGTACAAAATAAATAACTGGCTGCTCATAAAGGCCATCGGTTGCATAAAGGCAAACCCAAAACGCCACATCCGTTCGATATGGTCCTTTTGCTTTGAATCGGTATCCCACGTTATACTGGTATTAAACAGGTCGTAAACTCCCAAACCGAGACTGAAATAGCCAAAATTATCGTCGGCAAACAGATTATTTAATCCCATGTTGAGACGGACACCGGCATCCAGACCGATACCGGATCCGGATTTATCATATAAATTCATGTTGATCATTTTAAAATTGAGACCATAGCCAAAATCGATCGGCAGGTCAAAATACTGCCAGCCCATTTCCACATTCCAGCGGCTCAGTTTGGCAAAGGTAATATAATAGGCGTTGTTTGTAAAGTTAAAACTGCCCAGAGCATTGGCGGTCAGGCCGATACCTTCCGGATTATTATAGCGTTCATCCCGGGTAAAATTTAAATTACTATCCTCATATCGGGGAATATCTTCCACGGCCAGACGGATCCAGCTGGCGCTGATCACTGTATTACCAAAAATAGGAAGGGATAGACTGGCATAACTGTGATTTTCCAGAGAATTAAAAAGATCCGCATACATCACCGCTATCTGGGGACGTGGGAGAAAAGCGGTCCCGGCCGGGTTCCAGTAAAAACCGGATCCGTCGTCAGCCTGGGCAACATAGGCACTTCCCAGTGCCAACGCTCTGGGACCAATACCCAGTTCGAGAAAGGCGCCACCATATTTGGTTTCTTCACCCACCTGGGCGGAGGCATTTACCGAAAGGATAATTAATAATATTTTTAAAACTCGTTTCATTGTGCTATTCATTCACTTTTCTTGACAGGATAACAGGATTAACAAATTATCCTAATAACCATTTTAATTATGATACAGTAAACAATTCCAAGTTCCAAGTTCCAAGTTCCAAGTTCCAAGTTCCTTATTTCAATTTTGCAATTTTCAGGGTTTGCTCAAAGTTCTTTTCACGCAGTTTAGCACGCATCAGGGCAAAATAAACCCCATTGGCCACCAGGGCTCCATCCTGATCACGCCCATCCCATTCAATTTCATGATACCCGGGATCCCAGATTTCATCGGATCCCTGGGGATTTTTTATCTCCCTGATTTGTCTTCCTGAAACCGTATATATCTTTATGGAAAAATCATCGAGGATATCATCAGCCAGAATCAGAAAAGAAATGACCGTAAAATCCTCAAAGGGATTGGGATAATTTCCATAGACCTGCAGATCAAAACCTTCTGCCACCTGAAAGGACACGAATTTTTCCAGGCTGTTACCAAAGGCATCGGTGACCTCGGCCCGGATGGTGTGCTCTCCGGCCGATAATTTTGGCTTGGCAATCAGGGCAACGGAATTGGCATTTTGTACCGAATCCGGCATATTCAGCTCTTCAGCGGATAATTTTTGATCATCGATATAGACATTAAATCCGGAAGTGAGATCGATCCCATTCTCATCCTGCAGTATAAAAGCGAGGCTGGGATTTATGGGAACGAGCATATTATCATGAAGGATCCGGCCATTGACGGTAATCTCGATCACCGGTTTTTTTACATCTTCGATTTTAAATAAAGCATACTCCCCTGGCTGATTGATGGAAGCGGAGATTTTTTCTCCACGATCCGGTGTGTTCACCGCTACCCAGCGGTTGAGGTTGGAGACATAACGACAAATCGATACATTTTGTAAAGAAACAGCATCATATAAACTGGTATCCACTCTGAATTCAAGAAATGCATCAGTTGCTTGAACCGCTGCCGGATTTTTGAAATTTAACGAAATGGATACAGGATCGGTTACACCATAAAAGTTTATATAGCTTAAACCCGGTTGTTCTTCCAGGGAAAGAAGATTATTTTTTTTCTCTACCTGATAAGAAAAGACACTGGAAGCAGAAAGTCCCTGTGGCGGCAGGTGATAACGGGCAAAGAGATCCAGATTTAGTGTATCGTTGTTAACACCATCATAGGTTGAGCCGACTGACCGCGGGATATTGAATAAATTTCCCGGAAAAAATACTGTTTGAAAATTATTTTCTTCATTTCTTTCTTCAATCATATTTGCCGGATCAATCACGGCTATGAATGACCGTGCTGGTTGGATCAACGATTGATCGACGACAAATGAAATGGGTCTTTTCTGGTAGGCATTCAGGTTCATCTGCCCGGTATGAAAAGGCTCCTGACCCGAACCAAGTGAGTCGACATAAAATTCAACATTAATTTGTGATAAGGATGAATCAGAATTATTTTCAATCATCAAGGCTAATTCAATCTGTTCAGTTCCCCCAAATAATACTCCCTGATCAGCAATCCTAAGATCGGGACGGGGATCTTTTATGATCAGTTTATTCCTTCTGCTCAGATAGGAGACACCGGCGATATCGTCCATCTGCACATCAAAATACATCGTATCGGCAAACAGGTAGGGTCCAAAACCGGTAGTTGAGGTCCAAAGGGTATCATTGATCTGATCCAGATCAAAGGTAACATATTCCCCGGTCGGTCCCTTTAGATTTTTTATCCGTACCCGTTGAAGAGCAATCGGTGAGGTGATATAGGCGGAAAAATACAGTTCGTCGCCGATGGAAGGATTTTTGGGTGATATGACAATGGAATCAAGCATGGCTTTGTTGATGGCCAGATTTGCCACCCCACGGCCATCCTGATCACCGGTGGAATTGATCGCATAAGCTTTTACATAAGCAAGTTGATTTTCTAACTCCGGAGGTATGGAGAAATCAATCCCGGTCTGAGAATTGTTAAATACCAGAAATTTTTCCTTTAATGGTTCATGTTTTTCATTACATAATTCTACACGTCCCGAACCGGAGGCAAAAGGTGTTTCAATCGTCACGGAAATTGTATCACCAACCGAGGGTATGGTATTATCAACGGACACCTTCACTATATTTTTCGGAATAGAGACAGACACAAAAGGATCACCCAGAAGGTTATAGTGGTTAACCATTGACTGCTTTAAACTATAATAACTGGGAATGGTGTTATCGAATTTTTCGGTAACATATATATTGTTATTGAGATAGAAAATTTTTGTATATAAAACCGCTTCTCCCATTGTCAGCCCATGTTCCAACAAAAATTC
>JAGLYF010000011.1 GCA_023132435.1 Calditrichia bacterium
CGGATTTTCAGTCCGTTGCTCTACCGACTGAGCTAAAGCGCCACTTTATAAGGCACTAAATTTAAATTTATCCTAAATAGTATGCAAATAAATATAAACATGAATATTGCTAAATCTTAAAGATAGGATTAGGAATTTGGAACTTGATACTTGATGCTGGATACTGGATACTGGATGCTTGATATGTTATTCACGATATGCGATTTGGGATATCATCTCATATCTCACATCACATATCTCCTATTCCCGACAAAAGATATCTCCTTCCAGTCGACTTGTCGGGACCAAATCATCCATGATTTGGCTATCATCAAACCAATTGCTATCCGCTAAATATGTCCTCATCCTGTCATAATATTCATCCTCCAATGTTTCCGGATCAAGGCCAAAATTGGATTGAAAAGCCGTAGGGAAAGCTACATCATTTCTGAGATTATAAAACAATCCAAGTACATCTTCGATCGATTTGTCAAGTCCGATCGGATCGAGAAAATAGCGCATTGTCAGGTCAAATACGTTGTAATAATAACCGGTGATATCAGCACCGGGAGGAAAATCGTCCCAGACATGAATACAGATCGGATTTCCCTGATTGGGATCATTTGAATTCCGGGCAATCCATTGATCCAGATCTTCAGTATCCCTGATGCCCCACAATCCGCCACCACCATAGATGGCGATCCCTTCGCTAAACCACACCGGTGTGCTGAGATTCACGTGGCCTTCGATAAGAAACTGAAAGACATGGGTCAGTTCATGTCTGAACAGATAGTCATGGCGGTTGATATAGAGATTCTCTGAAGAGAATGTAATGATAATCGATCCCCACCAGGCTGCAGCAAGTCTCTCCGGATGATAGCGGTTGATGTATACATCCACTTTATCATAATCCATCGGATAACGCAGATCTTCCATGTCCTCAAAGCTAAACAAGTCGAGCACCTGTACAAATTTTTCATCGGCAAACAGCCCCACCTTTTGCTTAAATTGATAACTGCAACAATCACTATAGACGATACAATACTCCCCAAAGTACGGTTCGCCGTCATGGGTCCATTTATAGGGAGAGTAGGTTACCCAGGATCCTTCCGGTATTTGTTGCGGAACCTTATCCTCTGGGGGAACAGAACTGGCCGGATCTTTCTGGCAACCAAACCAACTCAGAAATATCAAGCAGCATATAAAAAACAATTTAAGGGATAAGTGCAAAACTGACTTCTGTGATTGCATGTTAACCCCTCCTTACTACCAGACAGGAATACTCTTAGAGGTGAAAACAAGTATAGTTTTTTGAATTATATTATTATACGTTTAAACCATTGGAATGTTTTACTTCGGTAAATTGATTTCTCGCGACGACGCGACGGCCGCAACGATTTAATAATAGACCACGGATGATACGGATCGAACGGATTAACACAGATTCATTAATCTATTTTATTAATTCGGCCATTTTGAAATTTGCCGCCCGGAACAGATGAGGAAATTCCGCAGAAAAATGTTTTTTTCCGGAATTTCTGAGGCTGCTCCCGCCAGAGGGCGGACAAGCAGGCAAATGTAGGGGCGACCGGGCCGGTCGCCCACCCGCCGGAGGTATACCGGGTTAATCAATCACATCCAAAACATTCCGCGCTTTGCTGGTGGGAACATCCTGACAATAGATGCTGACACCTTTATCAAGAAGCCAATGGAGTTGTTTGATTTCTTCGTCATTCAGATAAACATAGGAGAGATATTTTTTCCTTTGATCGGAAAAATGCAGACCACCCAGGTTAACCTTCCCCGGTACATAGCCTTTATTTACGATATCCATCACAACCCGGGGTTCTTTGACCAGAACGATCGTTTTATCTTCCGGGCGGATTTCTGATGATAATATATTTATCGTCTCATCGACGTTACAAACCAATGCCTGCAATTCTTCCGGAACACAGGTGCAGTAAAGTTCTTTTTCCCATGCACTCTGGCTCACTTCATCATCACAAAGCAAAATCCGTTCACTCCGGAGCGGTTTGGCCCAGCCCAGGACAACCTGCCCGTGAATCAGGCGATCATCGATTCGAAACAATTGAACATCCATCAGGACGCTCCTTCTACATGAATAATACCTCTGCTTCCGTCTTTTACGACTTTCTTTATTAACTCTTCAAATGGAATTTCGTTCAAATTTGTGAAATAAGAAACCAGCATCGGCAAATTAACACCGGAAATAATCGAAACATTTTTATATTGTTTCTGAATCATCTTTGCAAGGTTCCAGCAACTGCCTCCGGCCAGATCGACAAAACAGATAATATGATCCGGTTTTATATCTTCGATATTTTGAGTGATTTTTTGGGCCAAAACAGGCAGTGAATCTTCCAGATTAGTGTAAGGAAAAAGATTTTTCTGCTCACCCAGGATATTTTCACTGGCCCGCTGCAGGCAGATAGCTATTTGTTCATGGGTTATAATAAAAGTTGCGCAGGTATACATCATTCCACATCACGACGTAAGGAGGGATCGGTTGTTTTCGGTACTTGTGACTTTTTTGATTTCATGAATTCTTTTAACCGCTTGTTAAAATCCTTGGCGGTATGATATCCATGTAATTTCATTAACTCATTCATCGCAATTGTTTCACAGATAACGGTCATATTCTTACCGGGATTTATGGGGAGGTTGATCAGAGGAATTTCAACATTCAGTATTTTTGTCATCTGCACATCCAAACCAATCCGTTCCCAGTCTTTGTTAGCATCCCACTCGTGCAAGCGAACCTCCACTTCAATCCGCTTTTGCAGACGAACTCCGGTAATACCAAAAACTTTTTTCACATCAACCAATCCAACCCCGCGTACTTCAATATGATGTTCAGAAACTTCACTCCCTTTACCAATCAGTATATCTTCCGCAGTACGGGTAATTATAACCACATCGTCGGCGACCAGCCGGTGTCCCCTCTCCACCAGATCGAGAGCGACCTCACTTTTACCGATCCCGCTGCGACCGGTAACAAGCAGGCCAATTCCATAAACATCCACCAGCGAACCGTGAGTTGAAGTTCTGGGTGCAAATTTCATATCCAGATAATCGCCCATAAGATGTATAAGTGTGGTCGTCGTCATTGGTGTACCAAATACGGAAATACTTCGACGGCGGGATGCTTCCAGCAGATATTTTGGCGCTTTGTTGCTATTGGAGATTATAAAACAGGGAATTTCGAATTCAATCACACGGTCAATTGACTGGATCAGTTGTTTTTCAGAAAGGGTTTTTATGTAGCGGATTTCTGTATTACCTAACAACTGTACCCGGTCATAAGAGAACAGATCGACAAAACCTGCCAGGGCCAATCCGGGACGATGGATATCTCCCATGGTTATTTTGCGGTTAAAACCGTTCTCAGAACTGAGCAGGCTGAGTTTCAACCGCTCTTTGTTCTCTTTAAAAAAAGCACCTACAGTTATATGTTCGATTGAGGATTCCATAAGAATATCCTGATAATATATTAAATACAAAACAAAAAATTTAACACTAAATGTTTTAAATCACATAATCTTTTTTTTAATTTTCTTTAACCGCAAAGACGCCAAGGCCTCAAATAACAAATTACAAAAACCAAATTACAAATAATATCCAATATCTGAACAAAACAACCCCCTAACCCCCTTTTTTAAGGGGGAAATAGATCTTTACCATCCAGCATCCAGTATCCAGCATCCAGTATCCATTAGAAATTATTTGTCATTTGTCATTATTCTAGCACTTTTCGGTTAAAAAAAAAGGATGTCAAAGAAAATGACACCCTTTTTATATAAGAGATTATATTCTATTTAAACCACAATTTTATCTTTCATTTTTTCATTGTTATGTTCGCGTTGTCTCTCTTTATACCGTTTAATCTGTCGTTCACAATTGTCAACTGCCAGATCGATCGATTTGAAAATATCATCCGATTTTTCCCGTACAATGACGGTACCGTTATATACTTTCATTTTAATCTCAGCGATCTGAGTCAGTTTTTCATAAGAAAGAACAACTTCCGTATCAATCACGCCTTCGTACACGCGTGGTTTTTTGGAGAGTTTACTCATGACATATTTCTTTAACCGGTCTGACGCTTTCCCGCCTCTTGCGGTGATAGATATGTTCATTCATACCTCCTTTGTTTATGGGTAATTTTTTATAACCACTGAGAGCACTGAGAAAATATTCTATTTATTTTCTCGCGGGCTATCAAAGTATTACTCTTTTAATTCCTTCTTTTAATCGTTCGACATTGAAGTTAATTAATAAACCAACTTGCTTGTCCATCACTTTTAGGTAAGTCATGAGTTGTGCAAGATATATGTTATTAATTGATTCAACTGCTTTTAACTCAACAATAACATCATCTTCGACTAAAAAATCAACACGATGGCTACCTATCATTTTTCCTTTATAATTCAATTCTATCGGTTTTTGTCTCTCATACTTAATATGTTGAAGTTCAAACTCCCTCGCCAATGCATCTTCATATACACTTTCCAGTAAACCCGGCCCTAAAAATGAATGTACTTCTATACAGCTTGAGATTATTTTAGAAGTGATTTCCGAACGCGCATAATTTGGATCAATATAATTAGTTTCCCTCAGTGATCTCAGTGGTTTAGTAAAAGTATTAGTCATCGTTACTCTTGTCGGCTCCGGGATGGGCACGGTTGTAAACGGATTTAAGCCTCTCAATGGAGGTGTGGGTATAGATCTGAGTTGTTGATAGATTTGCATGTCCTAATAAATCCTTTACCGCCCTTATATCAGCTCCCTTATTCATCAAATGCGTGGCAAACGTATGACGAAGTACATGAGGGCTCTTCTTCTTTATTTCGGATATTTTTCGCAAATATTTACTAATAATTCGATGAATTATCATCGGATACATTTTATTCCCGGATTTTAATATGTATACATTATTAACATCGGAGCGGGCATATAAATTTCTCATTACCAAATATTTTTCCATCATCTCCCTGGCATACCCGCCAACCGGTACTATCCGTTCCTTTTCGCCCTTACCAATCACCCGTATCAAACCCTGGTTTAACATCAGATCAGTTAGCTTTAAATCAATCAGCTCTGCCCGACGTATACCGGCGGCATAAAACAGTTCCAGTACAGACCGGTCTCGTAAACCTTCAAATGTCTTAATATCAGGCATTTCCATCAGTTCTTCCATGTTTTCAATTGAAAGAAATTCCGGTAGACGTTTTTCGATTTTAGGAGTACGAGTGGTTAAGGTGGGATTGATTTGTAAGTACTCATTACGGGTCAGAAATTTAAAAAAGGATTTGATAGCCGCTAATTTTCGGGCAATGCTTATTTTTCGAAGATTCAGATTGCTAAGCCATCCCAGGTAACTCCGAATAATTCTTTTATCGATCAATTCCCAATTGATATTCGTGGTATGATAGTATTCCTTCAAAAAAGACTCAAATTGTTGCAGATCGTTCTGGTATGCTTCTATTGTATTTGCAGAATATCGGCGTTCTAAACTGATGTATTTTATAAATTCTCGCAAGTAGCGATGCATTAAGCGATACTCTCCTCCCTCGAAGACGTCTCTACCATTTTACATTCCGGACACTGCAAAAAGTTCCCTTTGGCCTTGGTATATTTTTCCACCAAATAATTATTCCCACACTCCGGACAGGATTTGTTAACCGGTTTGTTCCAGTTGACAAAATCGCAGTTGGGATAATTGGAGCAACCATAGAAGGTTTTACCACGACGGCTTCTGCGCTCAATAACATCCCCGTCACATTCCTGACGCGGACATTTAACCCCTAATGGTATGGGTTTTGTATTTTTGCAGGTCGGATAATCAGAACAGGCAAGAAATCGTCCGTATCTTCCTACTTTGTACACCATTGGTTTACCACATTTGCTGCATATTTCATCACTGGTTTGGGGCAGAGCCTCCTCTTCCAGGGGTTTGGTGTTTTTACAGTCCGGATATCCGCTGCAGGCGATAAAACGGCCCCTTCGTCCCCAACGAATCACCATCGGTTTTCCACAAACATCGCAAGTCATTCCTGCTTCTTCCTGCAAATCCGATTTGATTTCTTCCCGTTTTGAATTTACTGATTCCATCGCTTTTTTAAACGGTTGATAAAAATCGTTCATTACCTTTTCATAATCACATTCCTTACTGGCAATACAATCCAGTTCTCCCTCCATATCCGCGGTAAATTTTACATTAAAAATGTTTGGAAAATGTTGTATCAGGATGGAGTTGACTGTTTCACCCAGTTTAGTGGACCCTAATTTATTTTCCTTTTTCTCTACGTAGGTACGTTTAATAATCGTACTGATTATCTGTGCATATGTACTGGGTCTTCCAATACTCAGTTTATCCAGTTCCTTTACCAGAGTACTTTCTGTATATCGAGCCGGTGGTTTGGTAAAATTCTGCTTTGGCTCGACATTTTGCAGCGCAAGAACTTCATCCTTTTTTAATCCTGGCGGGATAAGCGCCTGCTCATCTTCACTGTTATTCTCTCCATTTTCAAGAGAGTAACCATACAATTTCAGATAACCATCAAAAACCAATACTTCACCTTCTGCTTTGAATATATAATCGCCACCGCTGATCTCTACAGTCGTTTTATCAAAAACAGCCGGTTTCATCTGACAGGCGATAAAACGTTTCCAGATCAGATCATAGAGTTTAAATTGATCCTTGCTCAGGTGGTTTCTCAGTGCCTGAGGTTCGAATTCTGCACTAAGGTAGGTTGGACGTATTGCTTCATGAGCATCCTGGGCCGATTTTTTACTGCGAAATACCCGTTCTTTTTCATGAAGGTATTTCTCTCCATATACCGATCCGATTAGATTCCTCGCCCCGCTGATCGCTTCGTTGCTGACACGGAAGGAATCTGTTCTCATATAAGTGATTAATCCCACACTTCCTTTACCCGGTATATCCACACCTTCGTACAACTGTTGGGCGATCCTCATAATTCTGGTGGTGGAATAGCGAAATAATCTGGCTGCTGCCTGTTGCAGGGTACTGGTGATAAACGGAGGTGAGGGTTGTTTATTAACATTTTTCCGGATTAATTCGCTGATAGAAAAAGATGTCTGATTGATAGCGGAAACATGTCCCTGTGCTTCATCTTCATTTTTTATATCCGCTTTTTTAAATGTATTTTTATCCTTATTTCTTATTTTTATCAATTTTGCCCAGAAGGGAGTTTCCGGTTTACCCTTAACAAGGATTTTGATTGTCCAGAATTCTTCTTCAACAAAGTCACGGATCGATTTTTCACGCTCACAGATAAGACGTAAGGCTACCGATTGTACACGTCCCGCACTGAGCCCACGACAAACGGTTTTCCATAACAACGGACTTACCTCATACCCAACAATACGGTCTAGTACCCGTCTGGCCTGTTGCGAATATACTCTCGCCATATCAATCGGACGTGGAGATTCGATAGCCCGGCCCACGGCATTTTTTGTGATTTCATTAAACTCGATACGTCGGACCTGTTCAGGATTTTTATCCAGAATGGAAGCAATATGATAGGCGATTGCTTCCCCTTCCCGGTCGGGATCTGTCGCCAGATAAACCATTGAAACTTTCTGAGCATGAGTTTTTAAATGCTTGATTATTTTTTCTTTGCCCCGGATTTTTATATACTGAGGTTTAAAACCGTCCTCAATATTGACACCAAACTTACTTTTAGGTAAATCAATAATATGTCCGACAGAAGCTTCAACCTCAAAACCGGCTCCCAGATATTTTTTAATCGTTTTTGCCTTGCTGGGCGACTCGACGATTACCAGTGATTTTTCTTTCGAACTCATGGACATCCTTTTCCGTTATTCGATTCATTATTTTAATAGATGCAAGTAACGTTCCAATAACCAAAATTTTGCCCAGAATGTTCCTTGCCGATAAAAAAATATTTTTTTTAGCGGGACCATATAGAATGGAAAATAGAGAAATATCATTACAAAATAAATAAAATCGGAACTTATTGTATCGTGGTATCTCCCTGAAAAAAGGGATACCCATTAAATGAAGAGCGATTATCCAGACCAAAGAGAATTGTGGCGACAATAGACTTTAAATCGTCGACACTGATATCATCCTTACCATAGGCAATAGCGCGCTCGATAAACATTTCTATATCATTCTCTTTAATCACCCCTAGCTGTATGAGTTTTAGAAGGAATCCATAGGCATCCGGTGATATGATTAATCTTTCAAACTCGGGATAATCTTCAAACTGACCGGTATAATCGATATTACTATCGATCCGATCCTGAGGAGTGCTTTTTAGATGATTAAATATCCAGGAAAAGGCGAGATTCACTTCGCCTTCCGTATAACCTCGAACAAGCAAATCCCTTGTCAGATCAATCTTATCTAATCCCTTACGTTCTTGCTGCAACTCATTGAGCAAGTATACAATTATTTCTAAAATTCGTTCTTGCATAGTATTGTGCGTTTCTATCAAAGTACATAAAAGAGTTTTGAAAATCAAGAGTCAGCAAAGCGCTGGTCTTGTTTTAATAAATATGCTAATACAGGCGCATGTAAAATGTGACCATTGTCAATTATTCAACATATAATTTAGCCAAACTCACTCATCTTCGCACAGTTGCCGCAAAAACTCGTATGTATAAATACCGGTATCATGGCCATCACTCCAGGTCAGCGCCACGGCATAATTGCCCACAAACCGCCAACCAGTTAATTCGATATGTTTCTGGTCAGAGCTAATCACCACTAACGGTTCTCTTTTTTCTCGTGTCTCCTGGCAAATGGCACAAGGACAATTTTGTCTGAGTGTTTTTGTAAAACAGATAGTTTTTTCGCCATTATCCCATCCAATACTTATAACTGTTTCACTAATCCAATCGATTTTTTCAGGTTTCACTTTTATTTTCCCCAATCCGTATTATGTAAATAATATACGGTTTTTATCTCCAACCTGAAATCTTATATCACTGTTACTCGGTGCTCGGTACTCGCGACTCGTCACTCGTTACTCGAAACCAGATTCGGGATGCGTGATACGCGATTCACATTATTGTCACACACCACTATCGCGCATTACGCAAGTAAAATGAAACATCGAAAATCGAGCATCCAGTATCGAGTATCGAGCTGCGAGAAACGAGTGACGAGATTTATTTACTCTTCTCCGCCCAGATTTCGCTGAGACGGATAATCGTTTCAACCGCTTTAGCCATATTCTGAACCGAGATCCATTCCTTTTTACTATGAAAGTTATGTCCGCCGGTAAAAACATTAGGTGTGGGAACACCCATAAAACAAAGTCCGGCTCCATCCGTACCTCCCCGGATCAGATTCTTCACCGGTTTAAGACCTGCACGGGCAACAGCTTCCATCGCATAGTCAACCACCTGAGTATGTTTGTCCAGAATTATTTTCATATTGCGATATGATTCTTTGATCTCAATTGATAAGTCGGATTTCGGATACTTTTTTTCCACTTTTTTACATAAATTCTCCAGATATTTTTCCTTTTCTTTCAGACCATCTACATTAAAATCCCTGACCAAAAAGATCACTTCGCTTTCTTCCACGCCACCCTTTATAGTATTTGGGTGCAGATACCCTTCTCTTTTTTCTGTTGTTTCAGGTGACATTCGATCAGAGGGTAACTGATCAATCAGATGGGCAGCAATTTTAACCGCACTGACCAGTCTGTCTTTTGCATATCCGGGATGGACATTTACACCTTTTATCCGAACGATTGCTGTATCAGCGCAAAAGGTCTCATCTTCTATTTCACCTGCTGTTTCACCATCGATGGTATATGCATAATCCGCGGCAAACTTTTTAACATCAAAATGCTTCGTGCCGGTACCAACTTCTTCATCTACAGTAAACGCAACCCGGATCGGTCCATGCTTTATTTCCGGATTATCAATCATATAATGAATTGCCCCCATGATCTCGGCAATGCCGGCTTTATTATCCGCGCCCAGCAGAGTGGTACCATCGGTTGTTATAATATCATGACCAATACAATTTTTCAGGGCCGGATTCATCTCAAATTCAATTACCTGCGAGGAATCATTTTTTAACACAATGTCACCACCCTGATAATTTTTATTAATCACCGGATTTACATCTTTGCCACTAACATCCGGTGAAGTATCCACATGGGCAATATAACCGATAACAGGAACCTTGTGATCAACATTCGAAGGTAAGGTTCCAAAAACATAGCCATGTTCGGTAATCTCTGTGTCTTTAAGTCCAAGATCTTTTAATTCGAGAAGTAATTTTTTAGAAAGTTCCAATTGTTTTAAGGTGCTGGGATAGGAGTCTGATTCTTCGCTTGATTGTGTGTCATACTTTACATAAGAAAGAAATCGATTCAGGAACAAGGTTGATTCAATTGGTTTCATACAATAGACCTTTACAGTATTATTTAGTATCTGATGCCATTTAATTTAGCCCCACTTAAAACAGGCTAATTGGGATTATACAATTTTAATTATTAAATGGTTCATTTTAATTTAATAATTGCCATCTACAGCACCATGAAAAATAGTTATTGATTTCTTATAAACTTTCCTAGAAATATACCAAAAAATAGTAACTAAATTCACTTTAAAAAAAATTAAGCAACTTTCTGACCCAATTTTCGATATACAAGTTATAAAAAAATAATTCCATGCCCAATTCTGAATTACTATAAACCATTGAGAAAAAATTGTCACTCGTTACTCGTTTCTCGTTCCTCGATCTCGGATGTCATCCCGGAGAGATCTTTGTACTTGCTTGGCACTGATATGCAGAAATGCATTAAATTGTACCGACAACTGTAAAAATCCTTATCCCAACGGGATCCCGTTTCGGGACAGGATGACCTTTCTAGCAAATATCCAGCATCCAGCATCGAGAACCGAGCGACGAGAAACGAGTAACGAGAAGCGAGAAACGATAGAAAAGGAGGTATAAAATGAAAAAGTTAATCCCGATGTTGTTCATTCTAATCATTCCCATCATCTGCTTTGCCAATCCCCGGGCTGATGAGCAGATTGATCAATTGATTGTTTTTCACACCTTCAGCGGTGATTGGGCCAGAGCTGATTCATTGCTTGAGGCACAGATTAGTAAATACCCTGACAGTCCCAAGTATTTTGCACTCAAAGGACCCTATTATTTTTATACCCGCTATTACAACCAGGGTGCCTTAGATGGTGATTCTTTATTGCAAAAAATGGCGGAGTATTCACAAAAAGCGATAGAAGTCGGCGAAAAATCAGAAATGTCTCTTGATGACAAATTTTTTGTTGGGACCGCTTATGGTTATCTGAGTCGTTTTTATGGCAGGCAGCGGTCCTACTGGGATGCCTATTGGGCGGCCGGCAGTTGCTGTGATTATCTGAATGATGTTCTTGAGGAGGATCCATCTTATACAGATGCAAAAATGGGGCTTGCTGTTATTGAATATTTTTCAGCGACACAGGTAAGAGGATTCTGGGGTTTTATTGCCTGGGTGATAGGAATGAGCGGTGATCGTGATACAGCTCTACAGCAATTTCATGATGTTGCCGAAAATGGCAGCTGGTTCAAATATGAAGCACAATTTGCTCTTGCTGCGCTTTATCGTTTTCCTGGTCTTGAAAACGATCTTGAACAGGCAAGACGAATCTCTGCTCAGCTTTATGAAAAATTTCCAGAAAATGTCTGGATCAGTGCACAACACTATCAACTCAGATTTCTTGGTCTGGTAGAGGAAAAAGGGGTTGAATTCTTGGAAACTGAATTTGACAGTCTTGGAACAAAGTATCAGATAACAAATCCAGGTATTTTAAATAACTTCGGTTATACATTAAGTGGTCAAAACAGGATCGATGAAGCGATTGAAGTCTTTAAAATAAATATCCAACTATTTCCGGAGATCGCCAACGGGTATGACAGTCTTTCTGAAGCATATGCACTGGCTGGAAATAATGATATGGCTATTCACTATTCACGGCTCTGCCTGGAAAAATTAGCAGCGGATTCAACCCTTAATGATGCTTTTAGACAAAATTTGCGTGAAATTAACGAAACGCGACTTGAAGAATTAGGTGCAAACTCGGATAAACTGAATATATAGACTTGATATTATGAAAATGTAAAGACGTTGCATGCAACGTCTCTACATTTTCGTCAACTTACAGATTACTTATTTCAAATTCCTGTGAAAAAATGCCCAGGTTATTCGCATTCTGATCTTCGATACGCAAATGCAAAGTATATTTACCTTCAGGAAGATTTAATAGAATACTCTCTTCAAATTTAAAATCATCATTCGGAATATTCCCAATACGCCGGATTATTTCATGTTTTACAACTTCGCGTAAATCTTCGTCAAGAACACAATAAACCTCTTTATATCTGACCTCAAAGCCACCGGGTTGGGAGATCAATTCGAATTCGTCAACAGGAAGTTGATAGCGGAAGAGAACCTTATCCTTTTCCTGACTCAAAGCATCGTCAAATGCCAGTTGAATGCCTTCTATAGGATCGGCTTTATAATTATACGCATAGCGTATTTCATGATTAAAAATAAAATTTGCCTGCACATAAGAGTTTACGTTACTCCATGCACTTGCACTTAAATGTTGCATCGAGGATAATGGATTCAAATGATCGAAGCCCCGGATCCTACCCCCATAACCACCATAAGTGCTGTAAGACAATTCTCCTGCTGTAATCGCATTACCAAAAATATTTGTCATGTACTGTTTAACCAAAAAATCAACACTATAACGATGATAAGTCCATACCTCCGTATGCCATCCTTGTACAGACCGGAAATCCGGCTCACCATATTTAATATGCAGTTCACCCCGCGCATCCCAGGGGGCATGTGGCCAGCCAAGTCGCAAATGCTGATCCGGCAGATACTTAAAACTCGAATAATTCCAGAAAGAAGCGAAATGAGCCCGGGCGTAATCAATACGCTGCTGAAGTTCTTCTTCAAACTCATTTTCTTCTGTTGTTGGTGTTGGATCTCTTCTTTTCCAGAATTTTCGTCGCCATTCTTTTTTGTCATACTCACTGGCCAGTGATGCGTATTCTTTAAATTCATCCGTGTCCCAAATATGCCACAGTGCAAAATTTGTCAATTCCTCTCTGGACCAGTTATCATCCTTACGTAACATTGACCGATACTGCGCGTATCGTTCCGTATCAAAAACTAAAATTCCGGATGATTCATCTTCTTCCGGCTGGATCTGGTCTTTATCATATATTAGATCTAACTTTTTCTGGTCGTCTATTCTTTTGGCTTCCTGGTCAATCGGGATTTTTTCAATAGTTAATACCGCAATTAAATCTATGGCCAGATTTCCATAATCTTCATCGTTTTTCATTTTCTCAAGAACCGGTAGCGCCTTTTTATCTCCAATTCTACCCAGTGCAATAGCTGCACGATACTGTACATCTTTATGTTCTTTTCTCATTTCCTGATGGAGAAAATCTTTATATGATTCCTGACCTCCCAGAACAAATTGCTCGGCAAGCGCAATTTGATGGACCTGGGCATCGTCTACCCAGGGGCTATTAGGATAATTATTTACAAGTCGTGAATACGTATTAAATGATTCCTGACTCTGACCGGGAAGTTTCTCCAGACAATAACCAGTCCAAAATATTGCATCATCTTCGTATTTGTTTCCCGGATATTTTTCAAAAAGTTCTTCAAATAAGGCAATGGCTTCTGTCCAGTTCCGATCGATACATTTCATTTTTGCCTCCTGATAAGCATCACGTATTTCATCAGGATCCTGAGCCACTGATACAATTACCAGTAAATTCAGGACAAGAATAGTGCTGCAAATCATTCTTAAAAAGCCATTCATATATTCCTCCAAAGAAACCGATTGGTAGTGCATAAAATAACTTTTGACACTACCAACCAATCTCAGATCAATATTTTTTAGGTTCCGAATTGATCTTTTGTTCTCTTCATCAATGTTTGTAAATTTTTAACTTCTCTTAAAAGATCAGCTTCTTCGATCACCATTTTTATTGTATCAAGAGATTCGTCTATCTCTTCCTCATTTAAATTAGACGCCTCGTGTAATAAAAGTTCCATACGGTTCAGAAAATTTATCATTCGTAAATTATTTAACTGCAAAGCGATTTCACTCACTCTGAATGTTTTAATTAATAATTTTTGTGCAAGTTCCCGGTTCAGGTAAAAATCCGACTGGTCGGTACTATTCTGAATCTCTAACAGGACCATTTCTGATGCTTGCAGGTAGTAATAAATATAATCGATATCCACGCTGGAAATAGGTTGGGACATCTGGTAGGGATCATTATTCTGAAATACAACTTTCGGTTCAACCTGTGCAAAAACTATCCAGCCGACGATTACACCGATTAGAACGAGAGAAGCAAATTGTGCGATTCGGTAAACCGGTGAGCGTTTACCGGCAAACCGGTTAAAAAAAAGTAAGAATTTGTGTGATATCGTTTCGCGGCCAAAACTCAGATCAACCTGTTTGTAGTAAGATTCTACCCGGTCAGGGGGGGCAGCGGGGCGTTTATGTTTCATTAACACAGAATGAATACTATAAAATTTTTCTATCTTTTTATTACAGCTGACACATGATTGCAGATGAGTTAGAAGAACCAGTTCTTCCGCCGGGGATAAATCAGATCTGAAATATCCTTCAAAAAGTTGTTCAAATTCAGAACAGGATTTCATTCCTGATCACTTTCTCTTCTTTAAACTTTTATCCAATTTCTGAATTGCCCGATGCAAATGGATACGTACTGTGCTTTCTGAGCAGTCAAGGACATCTGCAATTTCACGGACCGACTTGTCATGAAAATAGCGCAAAATAATAGCCGTTTGCTGATGATCAGAGAGTTTATTTAAGGCATTAATTAATGTATCATCGATTCCATCCTGCCATTCCGGTTGTGCTGATACCTGGCCATTTTTTTCATAAACCTCTTTTTTAATCAGAAATTTCCGCCTACGAATTTTACTTTTCCGAGCATCCAGACTGGCATTAACTGTTATTCTAAAAAGCCAGGATGAAAAGCGTGATTTTTCCTCAAAATCTCCAATATTTTTAAAAGCCTTCATAAAAACATTCTGTGCTACATCCTGAGCATTCTCATAATCATTCAAAAAATCATATGCGAGAGCAAGAACCCCATCCCGATACCTGCGTGCCAGTTTGCCAAATGCAGCCTTGTTTCCATTTTTGGCTAAACGTACCAGTTGTCGATCCGGATCCACTACATCTCCCACAATAAATGTGCTTCGATTGTAGAAGAAGCCGTTATGTATATGACGACAGAATATTCTAAAATATTTACACCATTAACATTTTAAGGTAAGAAATTAGAAAATTTCAGTCGGGATGGATGTACCTGCCCGATAAGTAAACTATTCCTGTCCAGGTATTCAGTATATTAGAGCTTTTAATTAGCGTTTCCGAGATAATAAATGATAGGGGGACATCCCTGTCCCCCGTCAAACAGATCAGTCCAAAAAACGTATAGTTATTGGATATCTGTACTTTTCCCCTTCATTGGCTTTAATAGCGGCAATGATAACCACAATCAGACTGAAAATACCAAGGATTATCAAAAGGGGTATTCCTATTATTAAAAATATTAAGATTATAGAAGCGATGATATAGATAGTCATACTGATTTGAAAATTCAAGGCCTCTTTACCCTGATCGTTTACAAGAGGGTA
>JAGLYF010000110.1 GCA_023132435.1 Calditrichia bacterium
ACCAATGATTCAGCGCCATTACATCTTGGGACGGCTGCAGATATCAACGTCTTTGCTTTTTTTGGTCCAACAGTGCCTGAATTTGGATTTGCTCCATTTGGTCCAAAATTTAAAATATTTGAAAATCGAGAGTTGGCCTGCCGACCCTGTGCTATTCATGGCAGTAAAAAATGCCCGATCAAAACTTTTGAATGTATGGAATCATTAAACCCCGAACATATTGCTTTACAGGTTCTTGAGAAACTTTAGAAGTTAGATTATTTGGGAATGGCTACTATGAAATTAAAACGTGTCTCACGATGTGAACATATTATAACAAGTCAGGAAACGCCTTCAAAAATGGCAATCAGCCGGGCGACAAAATTTTTGCGCTCTGGCGGCATTATAATCTATCCTACAGATACGCTTTATGGATTTGGTGTAATGATTAATAACAAAAAAGCGATTAAAAAGTTATATGATCTAAAAAAGCGCGATAGGAAAAAACCATTTTCAATTATAATAAACAATATAAAACAGGCTGAACACATTTGTGGGGGATTGACATCCAGGGAGGAGGAATTTTTCAGAATACTTTTGCCTGGCAAGATCACTGTACTGCTTAAAGCAAAAAGGAAATTAAATATTTCTGGGTTTGAGAATTTGGAAAAAGTCGGTTTTCGCATTCCTGAGAGCAATCTTTGTCATATTTTAGTTGAAAAAGCCGGTTCCCCACTTAGTAGTTCCAGTGTCAATATATCCTATGAACCTAATATTGATGATACCAGCGAAATTGCAGAGAAATTTGCTGAAGATGTCGATCTGTTTCTTGATAGTGGTCCGGTATTCTCATTAAAAGGATCGTCTGTTGTCGATCTGACCACCTCTCCTCCAATTCTTGTCAGGGAAGGGGACATTCTTAAAGAAGAAATCGAACAAAATCTCAATATTGAAATCTTAAGTTCAATAAAGAGGAGATTTGTTATAACATTTATTTGTTCGGGCAATATATGCCGGTCTCCTATGGCAGAGGGTATTTTAAAAAAACTTTTAGAAAAATCAAAGATTTCCAGACAGGTTGAAATTAATTCAGCCGGTACGCTAAATTTGATGCCGAACAGAGCCTCATCCGAGGCGATTAAAATTTGCCATAACCATAAAGTGGACATCAATAAACATCGTTCTACACCTATCGATCGGTTAATTCTTGATGAAGCAAATATAATTATATGTATGGCCGTTTATCATTACAATATTCTTTTGAGAAATCATCCGGAATATTCTGATAAAATTTATGTGCTGAAAAGTATGAACAGAGAGGAAAATCATATTGATCCCTCCATTGCAGATCCTATTGGTATGAGTGAGGAGTTTTATGAACAGATTTATGTGGAAATTGAAACGGAATTAAAACGTATTTTGCCCTATCTGGCTGGAAAAATCGAAAAATATTTACGATGAAAAACTTTAACCGAAAAGACGCAAAGAAGAATTATGCTGAGGTGAGAATTTTTTTAACCTTTTCTGCCAGCATTTTTATTGTGAATGGTTTTTGGAGAAATTTTGCTTCGTCGAAAACTATATTCTCCCCATTAATTGACTCTTCCGAATATCCTGATGTGTATATTATTTTTATTGAATCAGATAATTTAACAATCTTCTCAGCTACTACCTTACCATTCATCCCCGGCATAATTAAATCTGTAATCATAAGATCAATATTCTCACTGCCATTTTCAGAAGAAATATAGTGTTTGGCCAGATCAAGTGCCTCCTTACCTGATTTAGCCTCAAGCACTGTATAGCCCAAATTCCTTAATGCAAACGATGCGAAATAGCGAACATCGTGGTCATCTTCGACAACAAGAATACATTCTTTACCACGTAGATTTTCATCATCAGGCATAAAATCTGTCAAGGGATCTTCCAGTGGTAACTTTTCATCCACGGAAGGCCAGTACACATTTATTGTCGATCCATGATTTAGTTTGCTCTCGATCGAAATAAATCCACTATTCTGCTTGATGATTCCATAGACTGTTGACATGCCAAGCCCCGTACCATGACCTTTTTCTTTAGTCGTGTAAAAGGGTTCAAATATTTTATCAATCGTTTCATTGTCCATTCCAATACCTGAATCACTAACAGAAATTAAGATATAGGATCCGGGTTGGCTGTCAGGATTTTCTTTTGAGAAGGATTCATCAATTTTTACAGGACGTGTGGAAATTTTAATTTTTTTCTGAACGTTATCCTGCTTCTCACCGATGGCATCTCTGGCATTTACGATCAGGTTAATTAATATTTGTTCAATCTGGCCCGGATCCGCTTTAATATGAAGAATTTGAGGGAAGAGATTCATTTCTATTTCAATATCTTCCCTTATCAGTCTTCGGAGCATTTTATCCAGATCAGCTATTACGATGTTTATATCGGTAATTTTGGGATGAATGATTTGTTTTCTACTGAAAGCCAATAGTTTTCGGGTTAGTTCTTCTGCTTTCTTCCCGGCAGCAAAAATAGATCTGAGGTCACGATAGATCGGGTGATCATTCTCCAGCCTCCTGA
Organism: Calditrichia bacterium; assembly: GCA_023132435.1. Lineage (GTDB taxonomy): Bacteria > Calditrichota > Calditrichia > JAJRVZ01 > JAJRVZ01 > JAGLYF01. Next base: position 2,548 of record JAGLYF010000110.1, read on the forward strand.
GAGAAATTTCAGATAATCCATTGATGATGGTAATCAAATTATTGAAATCATGAGCAATTCCACCAGCCAGAGTACCGATTGATTCCATTCTCTGTGACTGGTTTAATTGATCCTCAAGTTTTTTTCTTGCGCTCAGATCCCGGCCAAAAACAAGACACATGACCGGTTTTCCTTTTTCTTTAACAACTGAGGTGCTGACTTCAAATGGAATATATTTTCCTTCACTATCTATTAGATTAATATTATATAATAATAACTCTGTATTTCCTTTTAATCGTAATTTTTGTCTTTTAATTACTTCCTCATGATCCTCAGGGGCTACAAAATCTATAACCGATTTACCTTCAATCTCTTCTCTGCTATATTTAAGACAATTCAAGCCAGCCTGATTGGTGTAGATTAATTTGCCCTCCAGATCATGCATCAGAATAATATCTTGCGCTGTTTCTGCCAGGATCCTGTATTTGGCCTCACTTTCAATAAGTGCTTGTTCTACTTTTTTTCGTTCGCGTATATCTTCGACTATGCCATCAAGATGCAGTATAGTCCCTTCCTCATCTTTAACAGCTTTTACGCTGATCGAAGCCCATAGAGCAGTGCCATCGTTTCTTAAAAGCTGAGCTTCAAAATTGGTAATAGCTCCTTCTTTCTCAAGCCTGGCCATTAATTCTTCACGATATTTTTGCTCAAGATAAAAATCAAATGAAGAGAGGCTCAATACTTCAAATCGCGACTTGTAACCCAAAATAGAAACAAATGCCTGATTTACTGCAAGTATTTTACCCTGAGGAGTGGAACGATAGATCCCGAGGGGAAGGTTTTCCTGAAGTGTCCTATATTTTTCTTCACTGGCCTTAAGTGCTGCAAGGGCTTGTTTTTTGTCACTAATATCTCGTGCAACCGCGACAATAAAATTTTTTCCGTCAGAATGACCGGTAGAAAGAGATATTTCCATCGAAAATTCTTCACCACCCGATCTTAAACCCGGAATTTCAATAATCTGATTAGCAGCACCTTCTGGTGCGCCGACAGAAAAGAAATCTTTGATATATCTACGATGCTTTTTTCTATATTCTTTCGGGATTAATTCGTCAAGACGTTTGCCAATTATTTCATTAGACTTACGACCAAATAATATTTCTGCGGCAGGATTGAAAAGAAAGATTCGGTCATTTTCGCCAATCGCAATAACAGCTTCAGTCATTGTATTTATTAAAGCATGAAAAAGCTCTTCGCTTTTCCAGCCTTGACTGGCTTTTCGCTGTCGGGGTTTTTTAATATCTAAATTTGGCATAATGGAACTATGTTTGCTGCTGGTACCTATGCGTATAATATATGAAATATTGTAAACACAGGAAAATTTTCTTAAAAAGAAAATTTATATCTTGATTAGCACACATAATTGAGCAAAATCACAATTCGACTGAGGTTTTTATTCAGTGACATGTCGTTTTTTCCTCCTAAAGGTATCCCGCAGACCCTTCAAAATGGCTGCATCACGATTATAGATATCTTTTCTGAATTCAATGATATCATCTTCATAAGCAGGAAATGCAGTCGCGTAGAGCAAGAGAACCGAAATAATTTCCCTAAGACCTGAATTTACATTATTATCATTCCCGGGAAAAGGAACTATTTCATTTTAATAAATTTTAATTTAAATTAAGTAAAATCAAGTATTGGAGAGCCATGTTTAAAAGTATTGTCTTACTTTTCTATATCCTTCTTTTTTCAATTATTTCACCGGACACAACACAGAATCAAGATTCAACTACAATCAAACCTGATAGCGTTTCCGGATCGATGGATAGCCTTCTCGCAGATACGATGATCGTTGATGATAGTAGTTCCATAACAGTTAAACCTAAACCTGAATTGGTTTATCCAATTGTAGAAAATAATGCTTTTCAAATTGGTGAAAAGTTAACCTTTAAAGTTCGATATGGATTTGTTCGCGCCGGTACGGCCACAATGTCAGTTCTCAAAGAAACAGAATTGAATGGACATCCGGTTTATCAAATCCAAACCACTGCCGAATCCGTTTCTCCTTTCAGCTGGGTATACAAAGTGGACGATGTTGTTAACAGTTTTATTGATAAGAATGGTCTGTTTAGCTGGCGCTTCGAAAAGAAATTACGGGAAGGAAGTTACAAAATTGACCTGCTTGTGGACTATCTGCCTGAAGACTCGTTGGCGAAAATTCACACCATCCGATACAAAGATGAAATCGAGGAAAAACACTATGATGTAAAAGTCCCGCCATTTGCCATGGATGTATTGGCATCATTCTATTATATACGAACAAAACCATTAAGAATTGGGGATATTATCAGCATTGTAAACCATGATAATAAGAAAGTTTATAACCTCGAAATTCATGTTTATATGCGGGAGGAAATTGATACAGCTGCCGGTACTTTTCGATGTTTAAGAGTTGAGCCTCTATTAAAAGGGGAAGGTATATTTAAACAGAAGGGAAGATTACTGGTCTGGTTAACAGATGATCAATACAAAATTCCCGTACAAATGACCTCTGAAGTCGCTGTAGGTCACATTACGACCGAACTGGAAAAAATCGAAGGCATAAAGCATAAACTACCATCACTGATTTCAGAATGAGTAAATATAAAAAATTAGATTTCAAGAACGTTAAAACCCATTCTTTAAAAGACCGAAAAAGCAAGGTTTCTCTGAGTGATTTTGCCAAACTGACTGAAAAAGACCAGGATATCGATGCATTTATTGATAGTTTGCCAAATATATTAACCGGCCAGTCCTTTAAAGATTTCCTGGATGATTATACTAATTCGATAAGAACAAAATCGACGATATTGCTAATGATGGGTGCCCATGTCATCAAAGTGGGTATCAGCCCCATATTAATCGATGCCATGAAAAGAGGATGGATCACTCATTTAGCCTTAAATGGTGCCTGTGTTATTCATGATGTGGAAATTGCTTTGTGGGGTATTACCTCTGAAGACGTGGCCGAGGGCATCGAGGATGGTTCTTTCGGAATGGCAAAGGAATCGACAGAGTTTATTAATGAAGCAGTAAAAAATGGTAGAGGAACGATGGGGTATGGTGAGTCTGTAGCGACAGCCCTGGAACAATCTAATGGCCCACATCTGGACAACAGTCTTTTATATAATGCTTATAAACTAAACATTCCCTTCACTGTACATAGTGCTCTGGGCACAGAAATCATCCATCAGCATCCTTCTGTAGATGGCGCAGCAGTAGGGGATACCACATGGACAGATTTTCAGATATTTACAAATAACGTTAGTACTTTGGATAAGAATTCAATCGTTTTGAATGTTGGATCAGCCGTGATAATGCCGGAAGTTTTTCTAAAAGCCTTAACCGTGGCAAGGAATTTAGGATATCCTGCTTTTGGCTTTAGTTCAGCAAATTTCGATATGATACGACATTACCGCCCCACAGTAAATGTTGTGGAAAGACCTACGCAAAAGGTAGGTAAGGGTTATTATTTCATCGGTCACCATGAAATTATGCTGCCCCTTTTATTTGCCGCATTAAAATCCCGCTTGTAAAAACTGCGGAGCTGTGATATATTTAAAGCTGGCATAATCCATTCAAAAAATCAAAACCCCATCGGGGTGACACATTTTCTTTGATTTCTTATACGATAACATTAGCCTGAATAATTCAAAAAAATTAATGTTCAAGAGTATAAGTAACATATAATCAATGATTTAATTCCACCTTAGCTTAGTGTACGGTTAAAAATAATTTAACTTTTAGCCGGACACTAATGATTCAATAATGCAATTTTTTTCAACTTACAGGAATAAAGTACATACCAAATTTAGTCTTATGGACTGAATTGAGAATTAAAATAAAAGAAATTTAAAAGGAGAATTAATTATGCCGTATTCATTACCTGATTTACCTTATTCCTATGATGCATTAGAACCGTTTATCGACACACAGACAATGGAAATTCATCATCAAAAACATCATAATGCATATGTTACAAAATTAAATAGTGCCCTGGAGACATCATCCGAGTGGCAGGGCAAAGATGTTGAAGAAATAATAAAAAATCTCAACAGTGTGCCTGAAAGTATCAGAACTGCCGTGAGAAACAATGGTGGCGGACATTACAACCATACAATTTTTTGGAACATTATGGGCGCTAATGCCGGCGGTGAACCCGGAGGAGATTTGGCTACGTCAATAAATGACGCTTTTGGTAATTTTGCCAAATTTAAAGAAGAATTTTCTGGTGCTGCTGCCAATCGGTTTGGTAGCGGTTGGGCCTGGCTCGTTCTTGATCCCAGCGGAAAACTGGCCGTGCTTTCCACGCCCAACCAGGATAATCCTTTAACAGAAGGTTTTAAACCTCTTATGGGATTGGATGTCTGGGAACATGCCTATTATTTAAAATACCAGAATCGCAGACCGGAATATATTGAAAACTGGTGGAATGTTGTCCGTTGGCCTGCGGTAGCAGATCGTTTTGACAGTTTACGCTAAAAATTGAGGCTCCTTCATACGGAGCCTTTTTTTTAAGTCTGAATAATCCTTATATTTGTCCTTATTTGGCTCATATCTAGCCGTGATGCGTCTCAAATAGAATGTGTATAAAGAAATATTGTTTTTTGCTAAGAGGCAACTGATACGAAGATAAAATCACAATTAAGAAAACCTTAGAGTAGAAATATGCCCGGAACAGGAACGATCATCAATGTCATAACTGTTATTATTGGTTCAGGTATAGGACTACTTCTCCGAAATCGCCTCAGTGATGTCTATAAATCTATTATATTGCAGGGAGTTGGTATTCTTACCCTGGTGATAGGGATGCAAATGGCATTAAAAACAGAAAATATTTTACTTTTGTTAATCTCGGTAATTTTGGGTGGTATTTCCGGTCAGTTACTGAAACTTGAAGAACATATTGATTCTTTTGCCGATCAGATTAAAAATAAATTTGCCCGAAAGGATGATGCATTTTTTAGCGAGGGATTTATTACAGCCAGTATAATCTTTTGTGTCGGACCTATGACGATAATAGGCTCAATAAATGACGGGCTCCGTGGGGATATTAATCTTCTGGGGATTAAATCAGTTTTGGATGGTTTTACTGCCCTGGCCCTTACCACCACTTTTGGAATCGGTGTGATATTTTCAGTATTTACTATTATTATAATACAGGGTGGAATCACATTCTCAGCGGTATTTATTGATCAATTTTTTAACGAAATGATGATTAACGAAATGACAGCCGTGGGTGGTGTCCTGATCGTTGGTATCGGTTTTATCTTACTTGACATAAAAAGGGTTAAAGTAGCATCATTTCTACCTGCATTAGTTTTTGCCCCAATATTAGTGGTAGTTTATCAAAAGATCAGTGTGATATTTTGAGATTAGTATCCGGAAAGATAGAATAAATTGAAGAAACTTGGCTTTATCGGGACTCTAAGTCTGGTAATCGGTAATATCATTGGTGTAGGGATTTTTACTACTACCGGTTTTATGACTCAGTATTTAGATTCCCCTTTATTTATCATGCTCGCCTGGTTTCTTGGCGCCGTCTATGCTTTGAGCGGAGCAAAAGTATACGGAATTCTCGCTGCAGAATATCCTTTATCCGGAGGAGATTATCAGTATCTTCGAAGGGCATTACACCCACTGGCCGGCTATCTGTTCGGCTGGGCGGCCTTTTTTGTAACTTATTCCGGCTCAATTGCTGCTCTGGGAATCGCAGCTGCCTACTATTTGAACGGAATTTTCAACATTTCCGGATTCGAGTCGGTATATACACTTTTTTCTATTGGCAGTTTTGAATTAACTTTTTCTCAGTCCAAAATTCTTGCTATTATATTCATCATCGTCTTCAGCTGGATTAGCTATCGCGGTATCTTGCTCTCAGGAACTTTCCAGATTGTATTGACATCGGCAATTTTTCTATTATTAATATTATTTTCAGTAACCGGTACTTTATCACCGGCTGCGGACTATTCTCTGCTTTTAATGGAATCAGATTCAGGTATTACTATATCCGGTTTTCTGACCTCACTTATAGCCGTTCTTTTTTCTTACATCGGTTGGACAGCTGCTGTATATGTCGCAGAAGAAATCAAAGAAGCAAAAAGTGTTCTCCCATCAGCTCTTCGCCTGGGTGTAATTCTGGTAGGGTTTATCTACCTCTGGATAAATATGGTATATTTGATTGCTATGCCCATTGATGAAATGAGAGACGTGATCAATATTGCAACTCCAGTTTTTGATAATCTGTGGGGAGAGGGTGGAGGCGTTGTAATTTCTGCAATCATCCTGATTGCTGTATTTAGCTCTCTAAACTCCACAATACTTTCAGGGCCAAGAATATATATGGCAATGGGTAGGGATGGATATTTTTTTGGCCTGACAAAAGAACTGCACAAAAAATTTAAATCGCCACACAGAGCGATTGTTTTCCAGGCTGCCTGGAGTATTTTACTCGTTTTGAGCGGTAGTTTTAATCAATTATTGTCATTTGTCATATTCATCATTGTTACATTCTCGCTGATGGCTTCACTTATTAGTTTTCAGATTTTATATAACAAAAAAGAACTCTCCGCGACCAGCCTTTTTGGAATCATTTTTTATGGGCTTTTTTGTCTGACGATAATGGGAAATACTCTAATAGAGAGGCCTGCAGAATCCCTGATAGGTGTTTTTCTGATTACCCTCGCCTTGCCTTTTTATTACTTTGATAAAAAAGGAACAAAAACTAATAATTAATGTAACATAAGATATTATAGCGATTATACTTGCACCAGCTAATATGATTGCTTAAATTTTAGTTTTGTATGAAGTGGGTATCAAAACCCACTTTTTTGTTATATACAGGTTTTGAAAATATGGGAAGTATAGAAGAAAAACTGTATAAGTTAATTCAGCCTCTCTGTGATGAAGAGGGAATATACCTCGAAGACCTCTCGCTTCACGGAGGAGGTAAAAACAGACTGGTTAAAGTAATTGTAGATACGGAGAGCGGAATAACATTAAGTCAATGCCAGATTTTAAGCAGGAAAATATCGGATATATTTTTCCGAAAAGATATGTTTCAGGGGGATTACCGGTTAGAGGTTTCCTCTCCGGGGACTACTAAACCATTGAGAAAATCCTTTGAATTCCGCAGAAGCATTGGCAAGGAACTAAATGTGAATTATCGTAAAGACGATGAAAATAAATCTATCACTGGTGAATTATTGGCCTTTGATGGAGATAAAATTACTGTACAACAAAAGAATGCTGATATATCCATATCTTTATCAGATATAGAAGAAGCAAAAATCAAACTTAAGTGGTAATAAATCTGGAGAAATTTAAGATTTATGAATAACGAAATTGTTGAGGCAATCACACAAATTGCCAGAGAGAAGAGGATTGATAAAGAAAATCTTCGTGATATGCTCGAAAGTCTTTTTACACAGATGGTCGTTAAAAAATACGGGACTGCTGATAATTTCGATATAATTGTAAACATTGATAAAGGTGATATCGAAATTTATCAGGAAAAGACGGTTGTGGATATCGTAGAGGATCCCGTTGTAGAAATTGATCTGGAAACAGCGAAAAGAACAGATCCTGATGCCGAAATCGGAGAGGATTTTGTTGAGGTTATCAATCCGGAATCATTTGGAAGACGTTTAATTATCACCGCTAAACAGAGTTTAAACCAAAAGATCCGTGATTTTGAACGCGAACATATATTGGAAGAATATGAAAACAGAATTGGTGAAATAATAATTGGCGACATCCGACAGGTAAGTAAACGGGGATTATTTATTAATGTCGACAAGACAGAAGTATTTCTTCCAAAAGTGGAGCAAATCCAGAATGAAAGACTTCGCCGGGGGGATACCTTAAGAGCGATTGTAAAAGAAATTCGGAGTGATGCGAAAGGATCTGAAATTATCGTTTCACGCGCTGATAAAAAATTTATGATACGATTATTTGAGTTGGAAGTACCTGAAATCTATGATGGTATCGTTGAGATCAAAAATGTTGCCCGTGATCCCGGAGAAAGATCAAAAATAGCAGTTGAATCAATTGACCGGCGAGTTGATGCTGTAGGGGCTTGTGTAGGCATGAAAGGTGTACGTATTCAGGCCATCGTCCGGGAACTGAATAATGAAAAGATTGATATTGTTAACTACTCCTTTGAACCGACTATCTTTATAAACCGTGCTCTAACTCCGGTGAAACCTGTAAAAATAATAGTTAACGAAGACGATAAACTGGCTGTTGCTATTGTTTTTGATGAAGATATGGCCCTGACTATCGGAAAGAATGGACAAAATTTACGTCTTGCCTCTGAATTAACCGGATATCAGATAGAGCCTGTCAAGGAAAGTGAATATGAAGCACAGGTTGATGAAGAATATGTCGCCTTGGAGGAAATTGATGAGTTATCCGCTGCTCTGATGAAAAAATTACAGGAAGCAGATTTACATAGTAAACAAGAAATATTAAAGATTGGTGTGGATGAATTAGTTAAGGTGCCTGGAATCGGCAAAAAAACAGCGGAGAAAATTGTCGATATAGTCAAAAAGGCTGAACCCAAAACTGAAGAGGAAGTCGAAGAAGAGGCCCAGGAAGAAGAAGCACAGGTATAGGATTACAGCACTTTTGTAAAAAATATAAATGCATTTGAGAAGTTATTAACATCTGGAGTTTAAATGGCAGTTGCGGTAAAAAAATATAAACTATTCAAAATCTGTAAAGAACTGAATGTCGGGATGGATACCATACGTCCTTTTCTTGAAGAAAAAGGTGTAAAGATTTCAGGCCCAAATACTTCTATTACAGAAGAAATTTATGAAGAAATACTAGAAAATTTCTCCCGCGAAAAGGAAATTGCCGAAAAACTTCATGAGCGCAAATTAAAAACAGAAGATGGCAATGTCGCTATCTCAGAAGATGAGATTAATTTAAAAGAGCCAGAAGAAAAATCAATATATGTGCAGGCAATAGAGCGATCCATCGAAGAGCGAGTAGAAGAGATTATCCGCGAGGAAGAGGAAGTTAAATCTGAAAAATCGTCTCGAAAAAGAAAAAAACCAGATGCAAAGAAGGAAGAAGAGAAAGCTGAAGAGGTCATAGAAGAAGCAAAAGAGATTATCGAAGATGCTCTTGAAGACGAAAAGAAGGTTGATGAAGAAGCTTCCAAGAAAAAGGAAGAGGAAAAAGAGCCTGCTGATAAAAAATCTGAAAAAGAAGTAGTTAAAGAAGAAGAAACCAGAAAGAAAAAGCAGCCAGAAGTTATTCGCAAAATTGATTTGGATAGTATTGATGAAAAACAAAGGGTAAAGAAAAAAACAAAGGCTAAAGATAAAAAATCTCTGTCTAAAGAAGATGTAAAGAAAGAAAAGGATAATAAACGGCGTAAAGCTCTGGAGATGATCCGCAAAGATGAGAAGCGGAAAAGACATCTGATGAGATCAGGTGAAATGACTTTGGGAGAGGAGCCTAAACGCCAAAGAGTCAAAAAACAGAGGAAAAAAGTTGTTGATCAAAAAGAGGTCAAGGAGACCGTAAAGAAAACTCTGGCAACAATTGACGATAAACTCAAAAAGCCGAAAAAGAGAAGAAAAATAAAGGATGAAACCGGCGAAGTTGTAGAAGAAAATGTTATTTACGCCAGCGAATTCATTTCCGCAAGCGATCTGGCAAATTTGATGGATGTGCCGGTCAGTGATATCATCACAAAGTGTCTGGAACTTGGCCTGGTAGTATCTATTAATCAAAGATTGGATATTGATACCATTGAATTATTGGCCGGAGAATGGGAATACACCGTCATCAAGGAAGAAGAGTATGCCTCTGATCTGCTGGAAGAAATCGAAGAACAGGATTCAGATCTGGAAGACACTGAGTCTCGTTCTCCTATTGTAACCATAATGGGTCATGTTGACCATGGCAAAACATCTCTTCTCGATTATATCCGGAAATCAAATGTAGTGGAAAGTGAATCCGGAGGCATAACCCAGCATATTGGGGCTTATGAAGTTGAAAAGAATGGCAACAAGATCACATTTTTAGATACCCCGGGTCATGAAGCATTTACTGCCATGAGGGCAAGAGGAGCGCAGGTAACAGATATCGTTATTCTTATAATTGCTGCAGATGACGCTGTAAAACCTCAAACCGATGAAGCGATTGACCATTCCCGTGCTGCCGGTGTAAAAATGATAATCGCCATAAATAAAACTGATAAGCCAGAAGCAAATGCAGATCGTATTAAACAGCAACTTTCAGAAAGAAATATACTAGTGGAAGACTGGGGCGGAGAAGTACAGTGTGCTGAAATCTCTGCGAAAACCGGTGCAGGAATTGACGATCTCCTGGAAAAAATCCTTTTAGAAACAGACATGCTCGATCTTAAAGCAAACAGAAGTAAAAAAGCACGTGGAACAGTTATTGAATCGCGTCTTGATAAGGGTAAAGGGGTAATTTCATCTGTTCTTGTACAAAACGGAACGTTAAAAATCGGTGATCCATTTATCGCCGGCCAATTTTCCGGAAAAGTTCGTGCAGTGTTAAACGATAAATTTTCACCTGTTAAAACTGCCGGTCCCTCCCAACCGGTTCAGGTGATCGGATTTGATGGTTTACCTCAGGCAGGTGATCGGTTTAATGTCATGGCAGATGAACATACTGTAAAAGAAATAAGTGCAAAACGACAACAGATAAAACGGGAACAGGATTTCAGACAGATAAAATTAACCACTCTGGATCAAATCTCGGAAAATATAAAAATTGGTGGGCTTAAAGAACTTCGCGTCTTAGTAAAGGCTGATGTGGACGGTTCTGCTGAAGCTCTCTCTGACTCATTATTAAAATTAAGTACAAAGGAAGTATCTGTTCAGGTTATTCGGAAAGCTGTCGGACCGATATCTGAGTCAGATGTACTTTTAGCGGTTGCCTCGGATGCCGTAATTATAGGATTTCATATCCGCGCTAATGTTAAAGCAAAAGAACTGGCAATGCAGGAAAATGTTGAAATTAGATATTATAAAGTAGTATATGATGCAATAAATGATGTTAGGTTGGCCTTAGAAGGATTGCTCGGTACCGAAAAAACTGAGGAAAATATCGGAACTGTCGAGATTCGTGAGACATTTAAAATTTCACGATTAGGGACGGTTGCCGGATGTTATGTTAAATCCGGAAAAATTACCCGGAACTCCAGAGTGCGCCTGTTCAGAGATGATATGGAGATCTATGAAGGTACGCTAACATCTCTTCGCCGTTTTAAAGAAGATGTCAAAGAAGTTGCAACCGGGTTTGAATGTGGTCTCCAGATACAAAATTATAATGATTTAAAAGTCGGTGATATTGTCGAAGCTTTCGAAATTGCCGAAAAGAAGCGCACACTTGAAGGCAGTTAAATGTATGTAGGAATTCTGGTCATTGAAATTTTGATTTACTCGAGTACTTCTTTAAAAGAAAAAAGGTTAGTACTCAAGAGTATGAAGGATCGATTAAAAAAAAAATTTAATGTAGCTGTGGCTGAAATAGGTTTTCAGGATAAATGGCAAAGGGCACAGTTGGGAATTGCGACAATCAGCAACCAACAATCTCATCTTGAACACTCCTTGCAACAAATATTTCAGTACTTGGATCGCTCAGATTCATATGAGATCATTTCATATGAATTTAACTATGTATAATATGCAAGAGAATAACAGAAGATCGCAACGTGTCGCCAGTCAGATAAAGACAGAAATAAGCTGGTTGATTGAACATAAATTAAGAGATCCTAAAAAGGGATTTATTACCGTTACCCGTGTCCGGATTTCGCCTGATTTGAAGATTGCCAGCATCTATTATTCTGTTCTTGGCAGTGATAAGGAACGTGATGCCTCAAAGGAAGCTTTTGCCAGAGCAAAATCCTTTTTAAAACATGAACTGGGTAATCGGATTCATTTAAGAGTTGTCCCTGATTTACGCTTTTTTTATGATGATTCACTGGATTACTATGACAAAATATCAACATTATTGAACAAAATTAATAAAGATGAGAGTGATTGACAAAGATACTATCAGAGTTTTACAGGATAAATCATCAGATAATCTGATCCTTATCGACAAGCCTGTACAATGGACCTCTTTTGACGTTGTTAAAAAAATAAGATTTTTAACAAAAATAAAAAAAGTTGGGCATGGCGGTACACTCGATCCGTTTGCTACCGGATTATTAATTTTAGGCACAGGAAAAGAAACGAAAATACTGGCACAGATCAGCAACGCAACAAAGGAATACATTGCCACGATTGAATTTGGGAAAAGTACTGACACCTATGACCTGACCGGAAATATAATTAATCAAGTTGACGATCCCGGTGTTTTGTATTTAGATTTTAAACCGATACTTGAATCTTTCCTTGGAGAAAGTAAACAAATACCTCCCATGTTTTCAGCAAAAAAAGTGGGAGGCAAACGTTTATACAAGATGGCTCGAAAGGGCATCGAAATTGAGCGAAAAGCGCAAAATATCTTTATTTACGAAATAAAACAGTTAAAAAGAGATGGTTTCTGCATTGACGTTTATGTTAAATGTTCAAAAGGAACCTATCTCAGATCACTGGCTCAGGATATCGGAGAGAAAAGTGGATATGGCGCATTTCTAAAAAGCCTGAGAAGAGTGGCAATAGATGATTACAATATCGAAAAAGCGTTATCAGTTAAAGATTTTAACGATTACTGGAACTCATTGAATTAAGTATAATGGAAGTAATTTTTGGCTTAAATAAAGTTCTTGTGGGGAAAAGATCGGTCCTGACGGTAGGTACATTTGACGGCATACACCTTGGGCATCGGGAAATAATCAAAGAATTGCTGCACGTGGCGAAAGAAAATGATCTTATTTCCTCTTTGTTAACTTTTGAACCCCACCCAAAGACGGTGGTACAGGACTCACCATACCGTATTAAGCTGTTAACAACGCTGGAAGAAAAGTTACAAATACTGCAGGATATAGGGTTAGAACGTGTGATAATTGCCAAATTTACCAGAGAATTTTCCGAGACGAGCTATAAGAGTTTTGTTGAAGATCTTCTACTTCAAAAAATGAAAGCATCATGTATCATTATCGGATATGATCACTCATTTGGACGAAATAGGGTGGGAAATTTCAGGGAATTGGAGAATTTGAGTAGTATGTACTCATTTGATCTTAAAGAAGTAGGGCCATTTAAAATAGGTAATCAAACAGTTAGCAGTTCCAGAATACGCTCTTATATTGATGATGGGGACATGGAGAGCGCCAATAAAATGCTTGGGCATTATTATTCCCTGGAGGGGATTGTAATCAAGGGCGAGGGACGTGGACAACGTCTGAGTTTTCCCACCGCCAATCTGATGATTGAAAACCAAAACAAACTGACCCCAAAAGAAGGTGTTTATGTCGTTCAATGCGACGTTTTGGGGAAGAGTTATAGGGGCATGGCCAATATCGGTTATAAACCTACATTTGGTGGGGTTAGCAGAACAGTTGAAGTGCATATTTTTGACTTTTCAGATGATATCTATGGTGAGAAGATAACAACGCAATTTATTCAACGTCTACGCGATGAAGTAAAATTTAATAGCGAAGAACAGTTGATTAAACAATTAAATATGGATAAAAAAAACAGTTATAATATAAAAGCTTAATAATTGGAGGAAAACATGTCGTTGAGTAACGATACGAAAAAGGAATTAGTAAAAAAATACGGGGAGAATGACATCGATACCGGAAAAACTGAGGTCCAGGTAGCACTTCTGAGTGAGCGTATCAAATACCTGACTGAACATTTTAAAACACACAGTAAAGACCATCACTCAAGACGAGGATTACTTAAACTCGTTGGTCAGAGACGCAGGTTATTAGATTATCTTTCGCGCAAAGATATTACTCGCTACAGAAATCTTGTTAAAGATCTCGGTATAAGACGATAAAAAATTGGAGAAAAAATGTTCGTTTCAAAATCAGTTCAAATTGGTAACAAGACACTTACGATTGAGACAGGTAAGCTCGCCCGGCAGGCTGATGGCGCCGTTACTGTAAGATATGGGGATACAATGGTGCTGGTCACTGCCGTTGCTTCCCAGGAAGCACGTGAGGATATTGATTTTTTCCCTCTCAGTGTAGAATATCGTGAAAAAACCTACGCTGCCGGAAAAATTCCTGGTGGTTTTTTTAAACGGGAAGGCAGACCTTCTGAAAAGGAAATTCTTTCAGCACGTCTGATTGATCGTCCAATCAGACCACTGTTTCCTGATAATTTCAAATCTGAGACGCAGATTATTGCAACGATAATATCAATGGATAAAGGAAATGACGCCGATGTTCTGGCCGCAGTAGGCGCGTCTACTGCCTTAGGTATATCGGATATCCCCTTTGAAGGTCCTATTGCCTCTGTTCGGGTGGGAAAGTTGGATGGACAATTGATAGTTAATCCGACCATTTCGGATATTGATAAATGTTCTATCGAATTTATCGTAGCAGGATCAGAGGATTCCATTGTGATGGTTGAAGGAGAAGCAAAGGAAATCAGCGAAGCGGAGATGCTTGAAGCCATTAAATTCGCTCATGAAGAAATAAAAAAGATCATCGCACTGCAAAAAGAATTGATTTCTGAGGTAGGAAAGCCAAAACGAGAAATAGAAGATGTAGAATATCCTGATAATATTGAAAAAAATGTGGAAAAAATTTCACTAAAAAAGTTACAAGATGCGATTCTTATTCAGGATAAAAAAGAAAGAAGAGATTCAATCAAGGAAATCAAAAAAGAAGTTCAAGATCAGCTGGCAGAAGAATACCCTGAGAATGAGGGACTAATTGCAGAATTACTTTATGATCTGGAGAACAAAGAAACCCGCTCCATGATGTTAAAAAAGAGTATTCGACTCGACGGAAGAAAACCAGACGAAATAAGAGATATCACTTGTGAAGTTGGATATCTTCCAAGAACTCATGGTTCGGCTATTTTTACAAGAGGGCAGACGCAATCCCTCGGCACTACAACCCTTGGAACAAGATTAGATGAACAGTTGATTGATGCCCTTGAGGGAACGAGCTATAAAAAATATATGCTCCATTATAATTTCCCTCCTTTTTCAACCGGTGAAGCCAAACCGATGAGAGGTACCAGCAGGCGGGAGATCGGCCATGGAAACCTGGCTGAACGTGCACTAAAACCCGTACTACCGCAGGACAATACATTCCCCTATACAATTAGGATCGTGTCCGATGTGCTGGAGTCAAATGGATCTTCTTCAATGGCTACAGTCTGTTCGGGTTCATTATCGTTGATGGATGCCGGTGTTCCGGTTAAATCAGCAGTCGCCGGCATTGCCATGGGCCTGATCAAGGAAGATAAAGATATAATGATTCTCTCAGATATTCTTGGAGATGAAGATCATTTGGGAGACATGGACTTTAAGGTGGCCGGAACAAAAGAAGGAATTACTGCCATTCAAATGGATATAAAAATAAAAGGTATATCCTATGAGATAATGGAATCAGCGCTGGAAAAAGCCAAAGCAGGCAGATTGCATATCCTGGATGTCATGGATAAGACCATTAATGAACCAAGAGCAGAACTATCTCAATATGCACCTCGGATTCAAACTATTAAGGTGCCCATGGATAAAATAGGTATGGTCATTGGTCCAAGTGGTAAAACAATAAAAAAGATTATTGAAGAGACTGGGGTAAGTATTGATATAGACGATGACGGTACAACAAAAATTGCCTCAGAGGACGTGGAAGCAGTAAATAAGGCCATTAATATAGTAAATGCACTCGTAAAAGACCCTGAAATTGGTGAATATTATAAGGGTACAGTAAAAAAAGTTACAAACTTCGGCGCCTTTGTTGAAATACTACCGGGCAAAGAAGGATTGATTCATATTTCTGAAATTGATATAGCCCGTACAAATAACGTAACCGATGTCCTAAATGTTGGCGATCTTGTGGATGTCATCGTTAAGAAAATTGATGCTGAGGGCAAAATTGGTTTAAGTCGTAAAGAATATCTCCTTAAAAACAAACAGGAGCAAAACCAAAATTAACCGTAATGGCAATCCCCCGGATCGCCATGCCGTAGAGGCGACCCGGTGGGTCGCCTCTATATTTAAACTGGGTCGCCATCTCATCTAAAACGTAAAATAAAGGTAATAACGTCTATTGGTATCATCAGATCAGTCAATTTACGAGAAAACTATTCTCGATAATGGTATAAGTATTATTAGTGAACGCATTGATTCTGTACGTTCAGTCTCTATCGGTATATGGGTAAAGACCGGTAGCAGAGCAGAAAATGTTTCAGAAAATGGAATCGCCCATTTTCTGGAACATATGGTTTTTAAAGGAACAAAAAAGCGTAGTCCTTTGAAAATTGCCCAAAGTATGGAATTTCTTGGTGGTAGTTTAAATGCATTTACCGGAAAAGAAGTAACTTGTTTCTTTGCTAATGCTTTAGATACACATCTGAAAAATGCCGTTGAGATACTTGCTGATATTGTATGCAACTCTACTTTTCCTCAAAAAGAAATAAACCGTGAAAAACAGGTTGTCCTTGAAGAAATTAAATCGATAAAGGATACCCCTGAAGAGTATGTTTTCGATATTTTCCACGAAAAACTATTTCCAAACAGTTCTTTGGGAAGACCGATCCTTGGTAGCGAGAAAATCATTGATAGTATGGATCGTTCTCGTGTTTTATCTTTCTGGAATGACAATTATTTTGGACAAAACATTATCGTATCTGCAGCGGGACGATTGAACCATTCAAATCTTGTAAAATTAGTTGACAAATACTTCAGTTTCTCCAATGGCACGCATACCAGACCGGTTGAAACGGCTAAAAGTGCCTCATCAAAGGCGTATTATTTGGATCAACCGATAAGTCAGGCACATTTATGCACAGGGGGAGAAAGTATTTCATATAAATCTGAAGATCGGTTCTCACTAATGATTTTAAATACTTATTTGGGTGGTGGTATGAGTTCTCGTCTTTTTCAGCAAGTGCGTGAAAAAAGGGGACTCGCATATTCTGTTTATTCATTTCTCGATTTTTATTCCGATGTGGGACTTTTTGGTATCTATGCAGGTACGGATCATCAAAAACTGGATATCATTCAAAGCCTTTTAAAAGATGAATTGCATCGGGTATCTATAAAACCTTTGAAAAAAAACACTCTGTCAAAACTGAAAAACCAGTTAAAAGGCAATTTAGTGCTGACGCTTGAAAGCTCATCGCGAAGAATGTCCCGACTCGCTAAAAATGAAATATACTTTGGGGAATATGTCTCCCTTGACAAGTTAATTAAGGGTATCGATCAGGTTCAGCAAGAGGATATCATATCTATTGCCCAAAAGGTATTCCGTCCAGACGATTTTATCACTGTCATTCTTAATCCATCAAATTAATACTTACTATGAACATCGGATTGTTAAAAGAAATAAGAACATTCGAACACCGCATTATGTTGGTGCCCGAAGCTGTTCAGAAATTGGTTGAACAGGAGAATACTGTTTATATTGAAAGTGGGGCGGGGCAAGGCAGTGGATTTGATGATAAGGCCTATGAAAGTGCCGGAGCGTTTGTTTTACCTACTTCTGAAAAAGTATTCAATAAAGTTGAATTGGTTCTGAAGATACAGGCACCGATGCCCATCGAATATGAATTATTTACAGAAAAACATATTGGTTTCTGCTTTCTTCGTCCCAAAAATAATCCTGAAAGACTGCAATCTTTGTTAAAAAGTGGCGCAATATACATGTCAGGTGAATTGATACGGCCTATAAATGACGCCATGAACGAAATTACAGGTAAAGTGGCGGTAGTTCAGGCACAAAAGTATTTGGAGAGAGACTTTGGTGGAAAAGGTATTTTATTCGCCGGAGCATGCGGAATCCCCGGAGCAAGAGTTAGTATCATCGGGAGTAACTCTTCAGGGCTGGCAGCTGCCAACCAGGCACTCCTTTCTGGTGCAAGTGTAAACCTAATCTGCGAAAATTATCAAAACCTGGTAACATTTAAATCTGATCATAGTTCCGGATCCCTGGAAATATTTGAATTTGACCGGGGAATATTGCAGAATCTGTTAATGGAGACAGATGTGTTAATAATTAGTGGGCAAAACCCCAATGATAAGAAAAATATGCTCATAGCAAACGATGATTTACATCTACTTGAATCAGGCAGCCTGATAATTGATTTATCGGTGAATAATGGAGATCTTATAGAATCATCCCGTGAAACGAAACCCGATGAACCAATATACTTGCAGGATGGACTCGTATACTTTACAGTCGCTAATCTTCCTTCTTTTGTACCAAAAACATCTTCCTATGTCCTTTCTAATATTATTTCTAAATATTTAGGATTACTGACAAAAACGGGATTTGAAGAAGCGATTGCTACCAGCCCGGAACTTCGTAATAGTCTCGTACTCTATCGCGGGAAAATAGTAAACTCACTTTTGGCAGAGAATGGTGATTCAGAGCCTTATGACATTCTTGAATTGCTTGAGTTAAATATTTAGAAATGTTTGACATACCTATAATAACTTACCATAAGATTTCCAACCAGAAGGAATTTGGTTTAACCACTGTTTCGAAACACCAGTTTGAAATTCAAATGAAGTATCTGAAATCAAATGGTTATACTTCAGTTTGTTTTAAAGATCTGACACAAGAATACTCCTTACCCGAAAAACCAATTATAATAACTTTTGATGACGGTTATGAGAGTATCTATCAGAATGCCTTTCCTATTCTGAAAAAATATAACTTCATGGCAGTAGTATATATCGTGACTGATTATATTGGTCGATTTAATTTTTGGGAGGCAGCTCCTTTTCAACAAAAGTTCAGGCATTTATCAGAAGATCAGATACTCGAACTGAAAAATCAAGGCCATGAGATTGCCTCACATAGTAAGCTACACAGATATCTTCCTACACTAAGTGTAAATGCTATTAAAGAGGAAATTGAAGTCTCTAAAACAAATCTGGAAACATTACTTGGCGAAAAAATTACCAGTTTTTGTTATCCCTATGGTCGGTACAGTGAAAAAATTATAAATATTGTAGAAGGTGCCGGGTATCGGTATGCCACTTCCAATCTTAGACTCAGTAACAGGAATAATAACAATCCCTATTCACTCAGTAGAAGAAGCATATATAAGACCGATTCCCTAAACACCTTTAAATCAAAAATTGCCTCACCAACATCTCTCAATGTATCTTATTTTTCTGAAATTCTTATACAAAAAGGGGCTCTGGCCAGCATAGGAATAAATTTGTTCCGCAGAGCAAGATCTCATTTTTAACTTGATATTTAGCATTAATTATCCATATCTTTAGTAAAACTTTAAATATTTTGGACTTCCTGTGAAAAAGTTGTCGATTGGGAAAGTTAGCAAGATAGTCAATTTGCCACAATCTGTACTCAGATATTGGGAAACGGTATTTGAACAATTAAATCCGGAAAAATCTGAAGGTGGCACACGTAGATACACACAGGAGGATGTGGATTCAATTCTTGAAATAAAAAATTTACTTTATAAGAAAAAATATACCATTGCCGGAGCAATATCAACTTTATCAAAACGTCAGGTTAATAAAACCACAACTGGTAAAGATACGGATACACTGATTGAGATATCGGAAGAACTTGAAGACATTCTGGCCGAATTGTCCGGATCAAATGAATAATCTGATGAATTTTGATTGTTTTCCATTTACTTGATTTTCAATATTACTTAGATTAAATTTTTTAATCTAAAATCGGAGCGTGGCGCAGTCTGGAAGCGCACTTGAATGGGGTTCAAGGGGTC
>JAGLYF010000111.1 GCA_023132435.1 Calditrichia bacterium
AGGATCATTTAAATAGAAACGGTTCCCGGCATGTACAGGGCTGATACAATCCCCATCACTATTTGTAATTTGTTCTTTATTAGAACCGTCAATCTTCATCCTCCATATTTGCCAGCGATCTCCCTCATCTTTTTTACCTGCAAAAATGATGCTTTCACCATCAAAAGAAAGATCAGGATCACAAGCAGCATAGAATTCCGGTGTGAGATTCACCGGTACAGAAGTTGATGACAGGAGAAGGACTATTCGGGCGCCATGTACATGACGGTCCGTCGGGCCGGAGACAAAATTTTCATCCAAAGACTCAAGATTTTTTTGAGCAGGAATTTGTACAAAAATCAGATTATTTACAGATTGAGCATGAATTGCTGTTTTAAATGTTAAGAATAAGAGAGGTATTATTACTAAAGCAATGATGCAAAACCTTTTGTCTTGCCGGATGCTAATACGATAATGCTGATGCATTAATTCATACATACATTTATTTTGCTTAAAAAGTAAGGTGTTGTTGTTAGCGAATAACGACTGACGAAGATATGCTTCGTCCAACTGCCAGAGCTACTTTAAACAATTCATCCATCAAATCTTTAAATGTATCTGGATGAAGTGATTGCCCCCCATCACATAAAGCATTTTGGGGATCACAATGGACCTCAATGATTAATCCATCTGCTCCTGCAGCAATAGCGGCTTTGGCTAATCCCGGCACCATCCACCAATGCCCGGTCCCATGGCTGGGATCCACAATTACCGGAAGATGGCTTAACCGCTTTAACACTGGAATGGCGCCGATATCCAAAGTAAATCGAGTGGAAGGTTCAAATGTACGAATTCCCCGCTCACACAAAATGACCTGATCGTTTCCTTGCTTAATGATATACTCGGCTGCGTATAAAAACTCCTCGATGGTTGCAGACATCCCTCGCTTTAGAAGAACAGGTTTCCTGACTTTTCCTACCTCGTTCAGGAGAGGTGTATTGTGCATATTTCGTGAACCAATCTGAAGAATGTCCGCATGTTCACAAACCAATTCCAGTTTTCTCGGATCCATTACCTCGGTTACGACGGGAATATCAATTTCATCTCGAATCCAGGAAAGTAGCGTTAATCCTTCATCCTGCAATCCCTGGAAACTATAGGGAGAGGTTCTTGGTTTATATGCCCCTCCTCGCAAAATATGAGCGCCCAGTTCTTTGACTGCAGTTGCTGTGCTTGACAATTGCTCTTCGCTCTCCACAGAACAGGGGCCGGCTATTATGACGATTTCCGGACCCCCTATTTGGATTCCCGAAACATCAATCACTGTTCCTTCAGGTACCCTTTTTCGGCTCACCAGCTTCAGTTGATCTTCTTGTATTGGCCCATGATTCAAGTCACATGTTGGGTTTTTTTGGTACATAGTTTCTACTTCCAGTATTGAAAAACAATTATATTATATGGGTATATAAAATCTATCATTTAACTTTAGTAATTGCAATACCCTCTATTTCAACCAGCAGATCTTCCCGACAAATTGTTGCTTGAATACCTGTGCTGGCGGGTAACACCTCAAGCCCGAGCCATTGGAAGAAGGTAGTACGAACCTCATTAAAGTCATTGTAATCTCTCGACATATCTCTCAAGTAACAGGATGTTCTTACAACATCATGCCAGGTCATTTCTTCTGCTTTTAGTAATTCTGTAATGTTTCGGTAAGTACGCCAACATTGAGCCCGGAAATCGCCGATGTGGATTGATTTACCATTTTCATCGACACTTGCCGTACCGGAAATCAATAAAGTTTTATAATCACCAATTTCCAGGCATAAAGCGCGGGAAAAAGATGATGGCCTGGGAAAGTATTCAGAAGCCTCACTTAAGGTTTCTTGAACATGAACCTCATGTTTCCGGACCGATTCTCGATCATAATAATATTTTGGCAATGTATAAGTTTGAATTTCTTTTTCGTCTGACAAAATACCAAATTTTATCAGTTCATCCCGCTCACCTGTTGATAGTTTATCCACATCCATGATCAAATTCGTTTCGACAGTATTTCCAGAACTCATTATCCAATACCTCCTAAAAAATTTATTTAAAAATATTCATGAAAAAAAGTGCTAATTCTTTTTCACAGTTAGTTTCTAACCTGGTTAATCCATTAATTTTAGATTTATCAAATAACGACAGTAAAGTTTCCCCTAAAAAAAGAGCCTGTCCTGAGCGAAGCCGAAGGGGGAATTAACTCATTGATTATATGTTACTTATACTCTTAACATTAATTTTTTTAAACAATTCAGTCAAAATATCATCCAAAAATGATAAAGTACCAATATATAATGATTCTTAACACTAATTTCAACTGTTTTGACTTTGTTTTAATCCAAAATTTTTTTGGTATTACTATTACTCCAGTGAATCATCAAATAAACCTATAAATTTAATATATATACAGAAATTGGGCAACAAAAAGTTTCAAGATTTATCTTCCGGGTACTATTGGAAACCCTTTCCCTGTAGCACTTTAAGGTACCGGTTTGCCTCAAAATCTCGAAAAATCTCGATTTGGCCATTTGGCCAGTGGATTTCCAGCTTATCCACATGTTTATGACTTCCTAGACCTATGTGTATTCGCGGATCGTTATATGAGAGATAGCTGGTAGCCCACTGATTGATCACCACCTGCTTTTTCTCTCCTGCCTGTATGATCACCTTGGCCCCGATAGCAGATGCCGGTCCATTGTTACCAATAAGGATCAATCCCAGCCAATGATTACGATTGCCTCCATCGTTACGGAGCAGTGCCGCCGTTGCTTGCAGATCTACATGGGATACAATGATATCTAAATCTCCATCGTTGTCAAAGTCCGCTACCGCTGCTCCACGCCCGGATCGCTTTTCCCTAAAATAGGCGCCTCTTTCTGGTCCAACATTCTTAAAACGACCTTTTCCATTGTTTTCCAGCAGGAGTGGGAACTGCAAAATAAGTTCTTCCGCTGTCCCATTTGCCGAGAAAATATCAAGGTCCCCGTCATTGTCAAAATCGAAAAGTGCACCTGCCCAGGCGCCTTTTCCTGCAAACGCGCTGGCGACGCCGCTCCGCTCGGTAATATCTTCAAATATTCCCATCCCTATGTTACGGTAGAGGGCGCCATACCGGAGATCAGTTACCAGAAGATCAATCAAGCCGTCCCCGTCGACATCGCCAATCGATCCATGCATAGATCCTGTTGTAATTCCCCGATCGTTAACCGCAACCCCGCTGCTCTGGGCTACTTCCTGAAAACTTCCGTTACCATCGTTCCGGAACAAAAAATTCATTTGGTGATCATTTCCCTGGAACAGATCAAGATCGCCATCGTCATCGTAATCATATACAGTCAATCCCATACATTTCGACTGCGGGTAGTAAAAACCCATTTCCTTTGTCACATCAGTAAAACTCCCATCGGCTTCTTGTCGATATAGCATAGAAGCCTGCCCATTATACTCCGAGGGATGAGGCATCATATCCGGCATTGTCGGTGAGACATAGAAGGGATCGAAAGCAAGAAAGTTACCAACCATTAGATCCACAGCCCCATCAGAATTGTAATCCCAAAACGCTACACCAACACTCCACTTGGTATATCCATTCAGCGTTTCCGGACCCCGCAGGCCCAATGAGTCGGTCACATCTGCAAAAGTTCCATCACCATTGTTGCGGTAAAATACATTAGGACCGTAGTTTAAAAGATATATATCGACGTCACCGTCACCATCATAATCTAACGCTCCGGCTGCCATACTCCAGTGACGATCGTCAACACCGGCCTCCTCGGAAACCTCTGAGAATGTTCCATTACCATTATTGCGATAAAGTTGATTCGGAGTATCTCTGAACACCTGTCCTTCCAAATCGCTGATACCCTCGAGGTAGGTCCCGTTTAACAAATATAGATCCAGATCCCCATCGCCGTCGTAATCGAAGAAAGTAACCCCGGAACCACTACTTTCCAGGATGTTTTCATAGGTATAGTCTCCAAACGTATATAGGAAATCAATCCCTGCTTTCTCAGTTATATCTGTGAAAGTGACAAGCGATGTCTGTGCCCATACGCAATTAGAAACAATCAGTACAAGTAAAAAGCCAATACAATAAACAAATCCCCACCTCATTTCTTTCTATTCCCCTTAATCATAAAAATCTTTACCGATTTTGCAATGTAAGCAAATCACAGATTTTAATAAACCTCATTATGCTATTACGGCAAAAAACTTTGTTATTTTAGTCCCGAGGACTCGGGATTCTTACTAACTGAGAAAATATTTATCTCGCAAAGACGCAAAGATTTTTATCCACGAATTACACTAATCCGTGGACAAAATCTTTTCTTTGTTTGCCCCGAGGTCTCGGGACGCTATGTACTTAACAAACCGGCTTTGCCCTGTTGCAGGGTGTTATCTTAAACTTAGTTGAAATTTAAAAAGAAAAGGCTCCTCCAATAATTGGATTTATGTTTAAATTCAATTGCCATCAAAAATAAACAAAGGAGGAACCTTTCCATGAAAGTAAAGACATCACAGATTAATCGCAAGAAAATAAGTTGGCTTTTAGAACAAGATTTAGAGGTTAAAATAACCGCCTTACAACACCACTTGGATATCAGTCGCATGTTAGTCAATGACATTTTAGAAGATGAGGTAAAAAGTTACACCGGAGATTGGTATAGTCATGATAAACCTCATGATGGCCGATACAGACGCTGGGGTAGTAATCCGGGCAGTATTAAATTAGGTGAGCGTCGTATCAAGTTAGAAGTTCCCCGAATATATGATAATGATTCAGATTGTAATAAACCCCTTGATAGTTATGGGAAACTACGCGAGATGGGCTCACTTGATGATCGCATTTTAAAGGCTGTGTTATTAGGGTTAAGTACCCGGGATTATAAACGAGTTATTGGCAATTTACTTGATGGATTTGGATTAAGTTCATCATCTGTGAGCAATGAGTTTATAGAACAGAGCAGCCGGAAACTTGAAGATTTTGAAAATCGGGATTTGAGCGATTATGATTTTGTTAGTTTATTTATCGATGGTAAGTACCTAGCCAAAGATCAAATTATTATTGTATTAGGTGTTACCATCCAAGGTGATAAGATCCCTATCAGTTTTGTTCAATCCCACAGTGAAAACGCAACTGTAATAAGGGAATTATTTAATAACTTGATTCGAACGCGGTCTTCGCTATGAAGAAGGCTTACTTTGTGTTATAGACGGTTCTAAAGGCATTTATAAAGCGATAAAGGAAACCTTCGGTAATTATGCATTAATCCATCGCTGCCACTGGCATAAACGCAAGAATGTATTAGAATATTTAAATGAAAATAAGCAGGATCATTATCGCAAGCGAATTAACAAGGCATACAGTACAGATGACTATGATGAAGCCCGGAAATTGATCAAGGAAATCATTTCTGATTTAAAGACAGATAACTTGAGTGCCTCCAGATCCATGGAAGAAGGTTTGGAAGAAACCTTGACGCTACACCGATTAGGTCTGATAGAGAATTTCCGTAGAAGTTTTGCGACAACTAATTGTATTGAAAGTCTTAATTCACAGATTGAAAAATATTTACGAAAAGTAAAATACTGGAAAACATCTTCTCAGAAATACAGGTGGGTAGCCAGTGCATTACTTGATATAGAAAATAATATGAGAAAAGTTAATAACTATTCAAAACTCTCAGAAATGAGACGCAAAATTAAACATGAATTAAATATTGAAACTAAAGAGGTAGCCTAATCTTTTGTTGAAAAATTTCAACTAAGATTTGGACATTACCTGTTGCAGACACCTATGCGCTTTCAGACAGCAGGTTAGTTCTGCCGGTTGAGCCGAAGCATTGCGTGCGGTGAAAGAGATACTTTCATAGTGGTGTGGTCTATTAATTTACTATCGTCACTGGGTGATGATCAGGAATAGTACTTGTCCATGTCAACAAAACCTCAACCCGCTCATCTCAGCAATATCATCTTCCGGGTCTGGGAAAATTGAAGTTTGCCCTCTAGTGATCTGGCAGAAATTTTGTACATATACATCCCTGAAGAAACGGGATTATCAAACATATCTTTGCCGTCCCATGACACATTCTTGTAACCTGCCATTTCGTTTCCGTTGACTAATGTCCTAATCTCTCTTCCCGTTAAGTCGTATATCTTTAACTCAACGAAGGAATCCTTTGGTAATTCATAACGCATAGTCGTAACTGGATTGAATGGATTGGGATAGTTCTGTAAGAATCTGAAAGCTTCTGGTGTCGGAGTAGTGGTTACCTTTGGTAAGTACGACTCACTTTCTACCTCACGAATGCCCTCGGCGATAAGTTCATCCGTATCTTCTATCTCCTCTTCAATGAGCTCAATCATGTCCTCATCAAAGGCGTATGTCTCTTTGTATTCAGCAAGAGCTATTCGTGCATTCTCTATCTGACCGGTATAAGAATACGCTAAAGCCAAGTCCTGCAAGACACTCATCCTGTCTTCTCCCTCTAAAATCTCAAGAGCCTCTTTGGAAAGTTGAATGACTGTGGCATTATCGTTTTCCAACATCTTCCAGATAATCATAAATCGAAGGGCCAATTGGCCGATTCGTTTGTCTTTATAATTAGTGTTTGAACGAAAACACCCTAAAACCAGTTTTTAGATGCAAAATATATTACATGTTGACAAAGCCATTATCCAATATTTTGAAATCCTATGAGATGGTGTCTTATACCAATTTTATATTTTCGATTTCTACATATAAAATCTATTTTTAAGCGTATCTTTCCATAATGATATTTAATTGTCTAATGGCTTTTTATTTTTTTCTAAGCGGCTTTATTAAATCTCTTGCTCTTCTTCTCTTCAGCTATGAGAGCATTTCCTAACCGGTGCAGATTCAAGGATAGTACACCTAGCGCTGCATATCGCCTGAAATTTATTTTCCCTTTATCCGGGCAACGATCTAAACCATGATGCTCAAGACCGTTTATATCTGATTCTATGGCTGAATGTTTTCTGCGCTTTTTTATAAAATCTTTATCATGTTCCCTGGCATATTCTTCTTTATTAAGTTTTCCCTTCTTGGGCATAGTTACATTCTTAACCTTTGATGAAATAATGGTGTAATTATCTTTATTCCAATAACCCTTATCAAAACTTATACTTAAAACCGACCATTTTGATAATAGTGCTTCTGCTAATGGTACGGCTGCTTCTACATCATGCTCGTTTTCCATTATCCTGTGATGAACTATAAATCCATATTGATCTGTGCATATTGACACCTTTAATCCCAATTCAATTTTATTTCCTGCTTTACCTTTATTGATCCATTCCGTATATGTTTCAAATATGGAAAATATCTTCTCTGAATGGGGAATTTGCTCTCCTTGTATTATACGACGATATACTAAATCTATATGTTTATCTAACATTTCTTCATAATATTCAAGTGAATTATAACTTAACATTCCGAGTAAACTGCCGCTGGATACAATTTTTAGTTCGGGTTTACTCTCTTTTATTTTTTTACTTATTTCTATTGCTTTACTAATATAGTCAATGGTAATATTTAATAAACGTTCACTTTTATTTTTACCACCGCCAAAGGCTATACGGTTGACACGGTTATATAAATTCTTTATGCTGCGCCTCCAGTAATCAAGTTTACGCCAACCGCAAACGGCTTTTTCCCTTGTTATGTGTTCTATCATGTCAAGGCTCTTACGAACCGAATCCCATAATAAATTAATATCCGTAGGAAAATGTACATTACTCTCCAGAACATAACTGTCAACCTTTATCTCAAGTTCTTCGTCTTTTTTTTTTTACAGATTATGTCCGGTTTTGACTACTATCTCGTTTATATGCTCTATTACTTGTTCATCCAATAATGATATATTATCCTTGATGGTTTGCAAAGGGTAATGTTTGCCAGTGCCGTCAAAAGTATTTACTCCTAATAAATCTCTTATAAGTTTATGATGGTTGGCCATATCTTCTAATCTATCATAGTTGGCGTCAAGGGTTAAACGAACAACTCCCAAAACCAGAATCTCCCATAAGGTTGTCCCTGTTCTGCCAGTCTTCTTTATTTCAATCTTCGATTCTAACAAATTAAAAACCTGTTCGTTAATCTCGGGTGTTATATAAATATATTGCAGCGCTTTAATTACTGGTGGTAATTCATCACGACTCTTTGGTATTACTATTTTTTCTATTGGCGTAGTTCCTAACTCATACTGAACTTCGAATCTTTTTCTCATAAGCAAATATCTCCTGAATTTCTTATGAATAATGGTTGATTTTATTTAACTTAAGTCAAATTTAGCTAAAATTCATAAAAGATTCAACAGAAATGTGTTATATAACATATTTATTATCAATGGCTTATGTGAATTCGTTCAAACACTAATTATAAATAATCCGGTTTAAAAAGGGATAAAAGAGCGCTTTCTCTCCAAAGAAATTAGTGGTGTAGTCGGCCCGAACGATGAAATACAGTTCAAACAAAGCCTCCACGGCCTCAGGTGAATCAGGATTTGTCGAGATCAATCTTTTAAGCTCATCGATTCTTTCTATGTCGCTCAACCCTGAAGATCCTGGAATTCCGCCTTCACCGGAGGCAAGAGACTTACTCAATGCTCCTCCCGTTCCCGTAGACCCTTCCCAACTGGGTGGTGATGATAATGTATTTGATTCATTAACACACCCATAAGATTGAAGACCATTGTAGCCAAACCAGCATGACCAGGCAGGGTAACAATACGATGTAGAGTTGTAGATCTCATAACCACCGTTGTCATGAACCGAATTCTCATTTAGATAGACCAGAGGATTCCCATAAGAGGCATAGATCTCATGATTATAATTGTACCGGATTGTGTTGTAACCACTCCAAACCGAAGAATACATTTTTCCAAGCCAGATAATATCGAGATTACGAGTGTAAATGCCATTACGCGTAGAACTGCTTCCAATCCCATTATTCTCTATGACGTTATATTTGAAACTAAGATAGTTGCTTGAGGTGCTATAAACACCATCACGGTCGTTGTCGTAAATCCGGTTCCCTTCAAACCAGATTGTGCTGTTGATACAAACCAACCCATGGCGGTTGTCGTATACCCGTGAATTCTTCACTGTAGCGTTATTCTTTTCGATGCGAAGTCCCTGGTCGTTATCGCGGAAAGTACAGTTTTCTATTACATTGCCTGAAGCACGGTTTGGATAACCTTTAACGTGTAGAGCCCAATCGCCATATTTAAACGTACACTGTTTGAACCGGTTATGACTACTATAGACACGGATAGCCTTCCAGGATTTTCGTTCTGTACCGGTAGCTGAGGTAAAGATGATGCTATTAGACGAGGTGCCTTCAGCGAGGATTTTCCCTCCGTCTTTTATCACAAGATTGTAGTAACCTCCGAATTTGATTGTGGTCCCTGGATTTATATAGAGAGTACTATTGTCAATTGTTAAAGAATTGTTTTGTGTATAAATTCCTGAAACTGATACCACTCCACCACTGGGAATTCCATCCAAGGCATTTTCTATTGTACCCCAGTTTCTTCCTCCTGGATCACCTGTTCCAACAGGTCTGTAATTGGGATTTATTTTATAATAATCAGTTATGGTTCCATAATCTGCATGATAAAATCCACCCGTCCAAGGAGACCATACCCACCTACCATCTGGACATTCATAAGGGTCATGTTTATATATTCCATAACTCCCCCATTTTGAAATTACTTTACTACTATTTTGTAGCATCCTTGCAGAATGATTTATTTCACCACCACTTGTGTAGACACATATCTCTGCATCGGTTGAGGATGTTGATACATATGAAGGATACCCACTTGGTGCGGAATAATCATCGTCAGTATAATAATCAGTTGGATAATAATCCCATCCCAATTCAGATGGTAGACCATTTCTCCAAAGATAATCTTGATCCCAAACACCATACCCCTGGTTATTATGCCATGCAAAAAAATGACAATTATAACGACCGTGATTAGCTTGAGAAGATTGAATCACTTCAACATCATAATAATTATCAACAATATAATTTATCGCTGCAATTGCAGTAGAGCTTAAATCACTACCATAAGAGTCGATAGTTACTTGCTTACCATTTGGCGTAATTGTAACTGCACTGCTAAAGGTAGGATTAAGCAGCAAGAAGAATATTAAAAGAAAATACTTAATTGTCTTCATTTCCAGCCCCCTTATTTCTGTTGAATATAATCCTTGGTTAAATCTATAATTTTGGAAAATAATTCAGAGCCAAGAATCTGAATATTGAATTGTTCAAGGATTTTTTTTATTTTGTCATTACTATTTTTTAGCGCTTCAAAACGTTTAAAGCCGGTAGCATTCAAGTTTCTAGCCAAAGAATATCCAATGAAACTCATTGCAATTCTATCATAGACCATATCATTATGAAATCTGTTGTAGTTTATCATTCCTTCATACTTTTTTAAAAGTTCTTGTAGAATAGATTTCTCTGACCCTTTAAATTGTTTCAAGATATCATCCTGGGCCAAAAACAAACTCAGGTAGTAAAACTTGAATGCAAAAAGTCCTTTTTCAGCATCTGTGGATTTATTTTCGGCATTATTTACATCAAGATTTTTGAATTTATTTAGCAGAACATTGGCAGCGTCTGGCCTCTTTGTAAAGAATTCAGTAAGTCCATTAAATTCTATTACAATATGAGGAAACATAAGCGGAATGTTTTGAGCAAAAAAGATGTCAGACAAGTAGGGATACTCCAAACATCTATCCAATAATTCTTCGGTAGAAATAGCAGATAAAACAGATTCAGGAATCTGGCTGGCAATGATTCTTTCTTTTTTTGACATCTTTTGTTGTGCATAGACACAATTGTAACTAATACCATTGCCAATTATAATTAAACCGAAAATTAAATAAACTATTTTTTTCATTTTAAAAAGTCCTCCCGTTAATTTAATTGTGTTAATCTCTACAAATTCTTAACCCTACTGCATAACTCCGTGTTTCCTTTTCAATGAAACCTCCGTTAGTAGTCGTCATAGTTTCCTTCATGCATTTCGGAACGGAGCATTCAAGATTATGAAATGAGTGAATTAATAAAAAATCCCCCCATTCATCAGGAATACGAAAACAAATCTCATAAGCGTTGCCTATCATGTTGTAGCATCCTTCGTGAGATCTTCCATTCGAGTAGTTTGATACCGGCACAAGATTTGAGTATGTATATATGGGATAGTGGGCATTTGCTTCAATAAATTCATTGCCCCATGGATATTTTGTTCCGGGGTCAGGCCCTTTAGCGGCGCGCACCCATTCAGTGAAATATGGTATGCGATAATTCTTTCCTGTTTTATCAGTTAACCAGTCACAGTACGCTTCTGCTTCATAAAAACTAATTGCATGAACAGGGGTGTTCTTTTTATTCGAGAAAGGATCTTCTTCCCAGGGTTTTTCCCCTTCACCCCAATACTTAGGTTTTGTCCAGTTACTATCATTTTTACTCTTCCACCCTGTGTCAGACCAATAGACGGGGTTTATGTATCCACCGTCTTTTACAAATAGATAGTATTCTTCATTGGTTAATTCGTACTTGCTTATGTAATAAGGTTCTAACGTTATCACTGGTAAACTGTCAACTATTTCATAGACGGTTGAATCCCAACTTGGACCATTTGTAAAAGTTAAATCTTTATCGATCAAAATCATTTCCGGTTCTATATAGTTGTTTTTATCATTAGGAATTTGGGCATTTTCGCAGCCGCTATATACAACCATTATAGAAAATGAAATGAATACAAACCTGAATACTGATGATATGTAGCATGTGTGTATCATATTTTGTTATCTCCTCATTTTATTGTTGGAAGTGTTTTTTTATAAACTATCTGCAGACGATGATGATGTAAAAACACCAACTATTAAGAGCTTCGACAACAAAAACAAAAAACCATTACAAAGCCTGTTTTTCATAGCATTTCTCCTCTTATTATAATCAAGTGGGTTTAACAAAACCCATAACTTATTAATTATTAACAACTTAAAAGATTGCATTTTATACAATTTTCCTTCTACTTTATAACCCCTTAATTATTAATGAGTTACAAGTAGTCAATTTGACGATTTCACCCCTTTCCCTCCTAATTTTAGCTCCTCAAAAGGGGGGTGGAGGGCAAAAAATATATTATCTTTTAAAATTTTAGTTTTGTGAAAGTCCTCTTTTTTATTCCAATCTAATCAATGCTAATTTCATTTTTTACTGATAGTTGTCTCTTTTATATTTTTGCCCTCCTCCCTATTTAGCATTTATCTTTCTATCAAGTAGTCACCGTAAAAAGTATCGATCTTCACAAAACACTTAAGGATCTTTCATGAGACAGAAAGTATTGTTTTCTATTGACAATTTTCTCGACTTAAAATCCCTTCATAATTTCAATTTACTATTTGACAATCTCGAAAATGTGCAACTAACGCATTATAAACAAACCGGTAGAAAACCTGTTCAAAGAGAGTTCCTGCTTAATTCCCTAATCTTCAAAAATCTAAAAAGTATTACCAAACTTACTGAGCTGTATCATGAACTGGTTGACAATCCTAGTGCAGCTCTCTGCTGCGGATTTGATATTCGAAAACCTATTCCCAGCATACAACGTTTTTCAACTTTTCTGAAAAATACCCCTAATAAAGAACTCGTTCAGATCAGAAATCAACTGGTTCATCAGCTTATTGACTCAAAGATAATTGAAGGAAAATTCCTTTCCATAGATTCTTGCACAATTTTAGCCAACGCTAAAGAAAATAATTTAAAAACCAATGTTAAAAATCGCTTCGATAAATCCAATTTTCCAAAAGGGGACCTTGATGCCCGATTAGGTGTTATGATTACTTTCCCTAAAGGCAAAAAAAAAGTCGATTTCTTCTGGGGATATCGCAACCACACCGTGATCGATGCCAAAACTGAATTGCCCATCTGGGAGATAACTAAACCCGCCAATGTCCAGGATTCAACCATGTTTATTTCTATCTTTGATCTGCTGGAAAATGAATTTCAATTTAATATAGAAGCTGTCTTGGCTGACGGACTTTATGATACCGCATCCATACTCAAATACATCATTAATTCCCTTAAAGCAAAACCAAGAATATCGATTAATCCAAGAAACACACAACAGGGTAAAGATGACAAGGAACTACGATATACAAAATCAGGCAATAGAATTTGTGAAGCCAACTTAGAAATGCTTTCCAGAGGTACTTTTTATGATAAAAAGCAAGACAGGTGGCGTCATAAATGGGTCTGTCCTCTGCATCATTCAAAAAAGTTTCAGCATAAATACATTGTGTGCCCTGTTTATCATCCTAAATTCTTTGAGCAAAAAGGATGTTATGCTTACAAAAGAGTGGATGACGACATCAGAAAAGAAATTGATTATGGTTCAGAATCCTTCAAAAAGGATATCAATTTAAGAACCGGCTCAGAACGTGTCTTCTCAAGATTATTAACTATTTGTATGCAAAATCCTTCCGTTGTCGGACTAAAAGCAACAGCCAATCACTGTACAATAGCACACATTACAGTATTATTAGTGGCGCTTACTGCTGCAAAAAATAATTTCAAAGACCAGGTACGTTTTATAAAATCTTTTCTACCAAATTTCAAAACTTGAGTTTTGTTAAGACCTATTAAGTGTGAGTTAAAAAGTTAATTTGTAGATGCCATTACCAGGACTAGAGGCACTCGCATAGAGCACTCTTTTCCCCCAGTCTACAGCAAGGGCATAAAGTGCAATGCGTTCATCGGGAGGCAAAATCTTTTGCCAACTCTGTCCTCCATCGGTCGTTCTATACAAGCGTGAACCGGTAGCCAGAAGTTCTTGCGAATTGTTCGGATTGATTGCTAAGCGCCAATTACGGTGAATGGTATCTTCCCACCCTAAAACCCTATGCCAGGTTTTACCAGCGTCAGTCGTTTTCATAATTAAACCAAGCATTCCAAGGTAGATGGTCCCATTAATGGCCGGATCTACAGCAATGTCATACACAGCATTGTCCACACCATACGGACCAAGCGGTGGCAATGGGTATATCAATTCCCATGTCTCACCACTATTGGTGGATCGTAAGGCAATTGGCGCAAAGCGACCTGTTTCGCCGCCAGCCCAAATGTTGTTAGGCGCTGCACTGTTGAACCTAATGGCATTGATACCCAACCCACCAGCATCGCGATTGCCCCAGACAAGATTCCAAGACAAACCTCCGTCGATGCTTAGGTAGACTGTAGTAGTCAAACCCACCAGAATTCTATCCTCTTTTGAAGAAGAACCATTGATAGAAGAGATGTCCGTACTCCTAGGATATTGTTCTGTTGAAATACCACTATCAGATGACATCCACGTTTCCCCGTTATCTTCGGAGCGAAAAAGACCTGTTCCGGATGTTTTGTGTGAACCTATTCCAAGAAAAATGGTTTTTGTAGAACCCTCGATGAACAAAGAAGTTACTCCATACGGAAGTTCCCTGAACAAGGTTGAATCGGCAAAGCCGAGATATTCCCATTTAATTAGTCCGTTTAGTTTTATCCGAAACAATCCATCCTTTCCAGCGCACGCGTAAAGATAATTGTCAGATAAAACAAGTTCGGGTACTAATTTTCCTTCGAATCCGAGGGATTGCCATTTGTGTAAATCATTATCTATTGAATCATTATCCTGACAATTGGTTATAAGGAGCACAAAAAGCAGAGGTAAACCTAGCCCAGTTATCCACCTTTTTTGTTTGTTAACGAGAGATTGCATTTTACTTACAGCTTTCCATCGCCGGAAAAAATCCATGTACAATCACAATTCGAATTTCCTTCACAATAAAATCTATATTTTAATTTTTTATGTCTAAATCAATATCTACACTTGCAATAGAATATACATAAATCTTAATTATTTCAACATTATTTCCGCTTGGGGCTTGCACACGCATTGCATCACCATACCTCAATGATAGTGAGACACTGTTTCGAAAGTTTCAAGATACAAGTCACAAGGAAGACTAGTACTGCTCTATTATAAGATGCAGTAACAATTTTTTGGCCAACTTGTAACCTACAACCTACTCAGCTTTAAAGTTGAGCGCTTTCGTTCCTCCATCGTAGAAGATACGAAGCCTATTCCCCTCTATTTCGTAAGCTGATGCGTTTCGAAGTGCCTGAATATACTCATCATACCTTGAGCCAGGCGGTAACCCACCTTCAGTAGTGTAGGTTATTTCAATAGAAAGAGAGCCGTCTGAACCAACTTCATAGAGGCCTCCGTATGAGTTTCCTGGCACCGAGAGATCCCCTTCTATCGTTTTGCTTTCTCCCTCTAAACTACTATCTTTCATAAATATAAATATTATACCTTGACTACCTATAGCTGATTCTGCTACATCGATGATCTCAAAATATTGCAAGTTCCATTTGGTGTTCACCAGCGTTTTATCAGTTACTGTTACAGGATCATTCGTGCATGTATTGAAACCAAACAATATTAATGCTCCGAAAAAATTCAAAATGAGAATTTTCATATCATGGTACCTCCCTACTTTTCATCTTTGCTATTGTCGATACGTTCAAGCAAATATTGCACCGCCAGTTCTGTAAGATTCCACAGTTGGATATCTGTGGTCGTGGTATAACGCGCCGGAAAGAGAGTTTCGCCTTCGATGCGATAACTCCACAACTCATTATGCTTCAGTTTTGATGAATCGACCGCGACGAGCGTTTTATTCAAGATGACGCGCAAGTCTCGAACATAGGTATTCAGTCTTGCATCTCTAATATGGCCGTCGGCATTGTAGGAAGCAAGGATTTGCCTGGTCAGGCCTAATAAAAGCAGGTTGACTTCCCGACCCCAAATTGTAAGTGGAGAATGGTAGATGTCACGTTTGAAGTTTTCCCACACTTTGGGAGATGCGTAGGCGTCATTTGTTGCAACCGGTCCCACACCCTCTATATACATGCCAACCGGGTATGGCACGATAAAAATATTCAGTCGCCGAATAATATCATTAGCCTTAATTTCACCTTTCAATATTTTTTCGGTAAAATTCTCGAGAAACAACCAGGTCGCGACATCTGTGTTAGCGACCGGAATTGGCCGGCCTTCCTCATCCAGTGAAAGGGCCAGAAACTCTATACTCTCCTGATCGGCAGCGCTTTTTGTTATAACATTTGTCCAATAAGCCCGCTCTTCATTAGGGAACCACTCCAATTTAGAGTCAATCCGTCGCTGAACTTCCGATTTACTTAGATGAATCTCGAAGTGTTGTATAGCACGGCGCCAGGTTTTTATAGATTTTTGCAAGTCCTGCGGATTACGGATATATTCAATTAACTTAGAATTTTTGATTTCTGGTGCGATGTTCTGGAGATCGTCAATGGAGATGCCGATTTCGCTGAAAACAGCAAATATACTCTCAATAGACTCCAGGGCTTTCGGCACCCAGATGACATTCACATCCATGGCAAAGCGGCCATTGGCATAGCCAACACCGCTATCCCGCCAGCTTCCTGCGTGCCAGTGGTGTTCATTAAGCTTTTGAAAGCTAACCAAATTCTCAACAGCCGGATGTGTGACATATGCACGGGAAATTTGAGTTACAAAAAGAAGGTTACGCATTAACAAAGTCAGACGTGTAGCCTTCTCCTTCTCACCGGATTTAGCTTGCAAAAACGCACGCTTACGTTCAGCCGTAATATCAGACCTGTTCAGATAGATTGAAGTGAGTACGGAGAGCTGAAAATCATCATCAATCATATAATAATTTTCTGTTGTTTTTTGCAGGTTTCCAAGTAATTTCTCTGCATCTGCAAGAATACTGTCTGCAACATTTTCTTTTATCTCAGATTTTTGTTGAAAATATGTTGTAAGCAGTTTGTTGTATTTTGCGGCATTCTCACGCAGTGCCTGACCTCCCAGGCCTTCTTCATGACTGACCTCTCCATTTGGTGCTAGCTTTCTCAGCACACTGGCGATTACGTGTTCGAGCATAGCGGGTGTCAATACCGGTTCCAGCATAAGTGCAGACATCATCATATCGCGGCCGAAATAGGTTGCGTAATTGGGAACACCGGCCAGCAGCTTTTCCTGAGAGCACATGAGTTCCATACTTTTAACCTGGCGATCCAAGCGTTTAAAACGAAGCATTTTTTCGTTTTCAATGACATCCTTTCCGGCTATATCAGAATCATGCACTGCGTTATCATGAGCAAGTTTGACACGTTTATAAAATTCAAAGAAATCGTTATTGAAAATATCATCACGCTGGAGCGGATGCAGAGCCGGAGAATCTGTACCCACTTTAACCCGGAGTTGAACAGGTTGATTCAGAATTGAACGGATCGATATTTTGTTTTTTATCACCTCAATAGCTGCTTTTTTACTATCCACACTTAATTCAAGTAAAAGGTGATTTTTTCCATCAAACATTACTTGATTTATGTGCACAGTAGATATTTGTTCGCTTTTGGAAAATGTAATCCGGGGAAGCAATCTTGAGCGGAGTTCATTTGTGTCCTTAGCTTTCAATAAGGTAAGATGGATACGGCGTTTTTTCTCCGGCAATTGTTCAATATGGTTAATCAACTCGGTAAATTCGCCCTCAATAAAAGGCTCCGAGCCAAAAGGTTGTAGATGATGCTGAAAATATTGGTAATCCCGCTCTTTGCGCATGGACCCTAAAAGGAAATGGCCGATATCCAGTGTTGATGATTCTGAGGATAATGTGTAATGAACAAACCGGTTTTGCCCTGTTGCAGATACCTGTGCACTGTCAGACAACCAGTTTAGCTTTGCCGGTTGACCCGAAGTATCGCGTGCGGTGAAAGAGATACTTTCATTTGCAGCATCAGCCCAGAGATTCACCACTCGCCCGTTATTCCGGTTAAGCGATATCTGAAGAGTGTTGCCTTCAGAATCCTTGAAGAAACGTGTAGTGTAACCACGATAGGTGGAAGTATCATCCAGGCCTGATTGAGGAAATTCCAGAACAGGAGGAGCTTCTTGTGCTGATACGATTCCTTGTGTGTCCGGGAGGTGTAGTATAATCATGAGCAGAAGCAGGGTAAAAGTTTTAGTTGTATAGAACTGTAGTTTCATCGAGATCTGATGATATCTTATCAACCTCATATTGAGTTTCTCCCATATTGTTATTACTAAAATGCTTTAAAAAGGATGTTGTAAGCGTTAACAAATTCTACCAAAATACCGCGACAATAATTGCCGTCAGAATTGACAGGCCAATTGAATGCACCCGGCAATTTTGATACCAAGAGACGTTTTTCCAGTCTTAATCCCAACCAAACGACAAATACGATATACAAACCGATTATCGTTAAATCAATAAAGTGTAAACTAAAATCTGGATTCATGGCAGTTTCTCAATGATTTAATTCTCCCTTAGTACAGGCTGTTGCAAATTAAACAATTTTAAACAATCTTGATGTTCAAAACGCGCAAATTGTCATTCCCGCGGAAGCGGGAATCTATAAAAGAATAATGACTTAGGCAATATTATTACATAGATCCCTGCTGGAGTTTATCCCTTTGAGATTCCCGCGGGAATGACAAAAGGGGCAGGGATGACAGTTTAGTATAATTTCACAAATCTGCAACACCCTGAGTAGAGGGAGTCGTTTTGAACGTAATCTTTTGAAATATATCAATGCTTTACAACCCCTTAATTAAAAACAATTCGTATTCAGGTCAAATATATTAACAAACTCTCATGCGGATTTATCACCAAATCAGACAGGTCTACCTTATCAGATTTCATCGATTGCGAAGAAAGTAACACCCTGCCTGACTTGTTCAGAGATGATAAATTTAAGCGATGCTCACTGCCTTCGAAATTGATAACCGCCAAGGCGCGTTGGCATAAAGAATTTATCCACTAAATTACGAATTATCACGAATATCTTTGAAAAATCCGTTTATTTTTTTTGCTGATTTATGAGATAAAATATCCAAGTGCAATCAAATTTGAATTCTTAATTCCTTCTTTGGTTTTAACAGATTAAAGATAGCCCCGATTAGAAAAGTAAGTAACGAAAACATCCGGCCTCGAGAAAAAATTATTCGCATGTAATTTATCCCCCCACGCGCTCAATAAACTCACAAAATACAAATAAACT
Organism: Calditrichia bacterium; assembly: GCA_023132435.1. Classification (GTDB taxonomy): domain Bacteria; phylum Calditrichota; class Calditrichia; order JAJRVZ01; family JAJRVZ01; genus JAGLYF01. Next base: position 19,193 of record JAGLYF010000111.1, read on the forward strand.
GGACGCGTTTAAATTCCGACTCCAACCGTTGGTGTGTTTATGGCTCACCATTTAATGACGCGATTACTTCCTTAAAACTCTCCAATCCGGTTTCTATAATTCTCAACAATTTCTCCGGCCAAAACATCAGGATCAGGTAAATTGTCTAAATCCGCGAGACTTTTATCTTTGAGCCAGAGTATGTCTAAACTTGTTTTATCCCGGGCAATTATTTCATCGTATGAAAATTTACGCCAGCGCCCCTCAGTATTTTCAACAGACCAGGATTCTTTACGTTCAAAACGGTTCTCAGGATTGTAGCATTGAATAAAATCCTTCAAATCTTCAAATTTCATAGGATTCTTTTTAAGTGTAAAATGGATATTTGTCCGGAAGTCGTATATACAAATTTCTTTCGTCCACGGATCTTTGGATGCCTGTTTATTATCAAAAAAGATTACATTAGCTTTAACACCTGACTTGTTGAAAATTCCTGTCAGCAAACAGAGAATGGTATGTAATACCGGATTAGATAGTAGTTTTGTCGAACCGTCTCGCCGGCACCACCCTCGAACAAAACATTATCAGGAACAACGACCGCCGCACGGCCATCCGCTTTTAACATTGTGCGAATATACTGAACGAAGTTCAATTGTTTGTTATGTTTTATTATGTTATGTGCAGTTTTGATTTTACTTATTTTTAATAGGTGTTGTAATACTTTTATATAATTGAGGTTTTCTATAGGGATTAATCATTTCCTTTTCTCGCCAGAGTTTTACATGGTTAAGATCTATGTTGGCAGAAATGTACCCAAAGTTAGTGCCTTTGATTTGCTCGATAAGATCGCCTTCTGGGCTATAAATTCCAGAGTAACCGCCCATTGGGGCTTTTAGAGTATATCCCAGATTAGCTGCTATAACATAATATTGATTGAATATGGCTGCTCCAATCATTCTATAGTGCGAATATTTCCAATGAAAATGCATGGGTATTGCTGAAAGTGCAAAAAGTAATTCGGTATTATTTATCCCGTGTACTTTGGCAGGTTCAACGAAAGCCATATCATAACATATAAGGATACCAATTTTGCCAAATCTTGTTTTCGTTGTTTCAATTTTGTTGCCAGGGCGAAGAAAATCTTCAGTCCAGTGGACATGAGTTTTATCATAGAAATCTAGCTGGTTATTCTTGGGGTCATAGAAATAGGCTCTACTAAAGAGCTTTTTATTAGACTGCGCAATACAGCCAATTATTATAGCTTTTCCAAACTTATCAGAAAGGTCTTTTACTTTTGAGAAGTCGGGAACTAGATTAAGCCATTTGAGTGCTGTTGTTTTGGCTTTTGGGTTTCCATTGAGGTATTCAACAGCTTTGAGATTGATGTTATATTTAGTTGCGAATTCTGGAAATACAAATAGGTCTGTTTTAGGATTTTCAACAAAGATCTTGTTAATTTGATTGAACACATCTTGAGGGTCAGATAGGATAAGTTGGCCAACAGTCACTGTAAATTTATCCATTGCGGAAACTTGAATGCCTGAAAGGAATAAAAGAATAAATGATAATAGAAAGGAACAATATTTTTTCATAAGCCTACCTCCTTTGCAATGATATTTAGACTTCTGCATTTTGTATAATT
>JAGLYF010000112.1 GCA_023132435.1 Calditrichia bacterium
TTGGCTATTTTCTCAAAAAAAAACGAATGAAATATCAGTTCATTCACAGACACAGACTTCGGTTTCCGGTGCTTCTCAGCTGCCGGGTTCTCAAAGTCAGACCGAGTGGATATTATGCCTGGACCAAACGCCCTTTGAGCCGACGAGAGCGGGAGAATGCCAGGCTTCTGAAACAGATCAGATCTATCCATGAGCAAAGCCGTAAGACTTATGGTAGTCCCAGAATCGCCCGTGAGTTGCGTAGAAAGGGACTCTATGCCAGTCGTCAACGAGTGGCTCGAATCATGAGAAAACATGGTATTCGAGCCAAAACAAGACGGAGATTCAAAGTGACTACGAACTCAAAACACAGACATTTCATTTCACCCAATTTGCTGAAGCAGAACTTTTCAGCGGAATCTCCGAACAGGATTTGGGTGTCTGATATCACCTATATCCGTACTTACGAAGGATGGCTCTACCTGACGGTTATTCTGGATCTTTTCAACCGTGAAGTCGTCGGTTGGTCAGTGAGTCCCAGACTGACAGCTGAAACCACATCTGTGGCTGCTTTAGAGCAAGCCTGTGGACGTCAGAGACCTGATCCCAATCTGATCTTTCATTCGGACAAAGGGATTCAATTTGCCGCCGTTGAGTTTCGCAAAGTATTGTCAAGGAACAAAATGATTCAAAGTATGTCAGGCAAAGGCAACTGTTATGACAATGCCGTTGCTGAAAGTTTCTTTCACACATTGAAAACAGAACTGGTTCATCACGAAAGATACGAAACCCGCGATCAAGCAAAAAGATCTGTCCTTGAATATATTGAATTTTTTTACAATCGAATCCGGTTACATTCGGCTTTGGATTATCAAACTCCTATAGAATTTAAAGAATTGAGGATGGCAGCATGAATCTTAACTCTGTGTCCATTTTTTTGTTGCAAGATCATCACGGGGAAAGAGAATATAAGCGAGCTCTAGAGCAATATTCTATTGCACTAAAATATATGCCTAATAATAGCGATCTTTTAATGATGATTGGAGCTGTTCAAAGAAGGCAGGGAAAATTTGAAGATGCATTGAAAAATATGAAGAATGCTACAGAACTTAATCCAAGGTCACAAATATTGATTTTTGAAACTGCTAATACATATTATTATATCCGTAAATATGCTGAAGCAGAAAGATATTATAATCAAGCGATATCACTAGCCCCTGATTGGCCTACTCCATACCATTATAAGGCATTTCTTTATTTAAGTTGGTTAGGAAGTACTTCAAAAGCACAAGAAGTATATGAGGAAGCGCTACAAAGGATGTCTCCCGTGGATTTTATTTCGAAGAGTCAATTGAATAGAGAAAGAACATTGTGGAAAATTGTTAATGAAGAACATATAAAGATTTTAAAAAGCATTTCCTTTCATAACTTTAAGTCAGAACCAGAAAAATATTTTTTAATTAAAGCAGAATTGCATGATAGAATACAGGAACCTCAGATAGCAATTACCTATTACGATTCTGCACGCAAAATCCTTGAGAAAAAAATACGATCTCTTCCAGAAGATTATATATACTTAACGCAACTTGGAATCGTATATGCAGGTTTGGGCCTGAAAGAGAAGGCGATACAGGCTGGAAGAAAAGCGGTTGAAAATCTTCCACCATCAAAAGATGCAATCCAATGTACTTTTAACGTTCAGTGGTTAGCCCAGATTTATGTAATGGTCGGCGAATACGATGCAGCTATAGAACAACTTGAATTATTACAAACATTTATCGCTTCCCGGGTCACGATTCACTGGCTTAAAGTTGATCCAACATGGGATCCACTCAGAGATCATCCCCGTTTTAAGAAATTACTAAAAGAAGGAAAATGAGAAGCAATGATCGGCAAAACCATATCACATTATCGCATTATTGAACAACTTGGTGCAGGCGGGATGGGTGTCGTCTATAAAGCCGAGGACACCAAACTCAAGCGCACCGTTGCTCTCAAATTCCTGCCCCCGGAACTGACCCGCGATCCTGAAGCCAAAGCACGCTTTATCCGCGAAGCCCAGGCTGCCTCTTCCCTTGACCATCCTAACATTTGTACCATTCATGAGATTAATGAGACAGAGCCTGCCCCCGGGGAACCGGGAGGTCAAATGTTTATCGTCATGGCATGTTATGAAGGAGAAACTTTAAAAGATAAGATAAAAGATCAAAGATTAAATACGGAAAATGCCATCAACATTGCTATTCAGATTGCGCAAGGCTTAGCCCGTGCCCATGAGGAAGGTTTCGTTCATCGTGATATTAAACCGGCTAATATTATTATTACTGACCGGGGAGAAGTTAAAATTCTAGATTTCGGATTGGCAAAGTTGGCCGGGCAAGCACAATTAACTAAAGACACATCAACGCTTGGCACTGTCGCCTATATGTCACCCGAACAGCTCAGCGGAAAAGACGTTGATCAGCGAACGGATATCTGGTCGCTGGGAGTGGTTCTGTATGAAATGCTCACTGGTGAACTGCCCTTCAAAGGGGATTATGAGCAAGCAATCATATATGCCATTCTAACTGACGAGCCTGAACCTATTATTGGATTGCGGAGTGGCATTCTGTTTGAACTTGAGAGGATATTGAATAAATGTTTGGAAAAGCATCAAAATTTTCGCTATCAGAGTACTTCAGATATTCTTACTGATTTGAAGAGGATGAAAAGAGATTCTATAAAAGAGATAAAGAGTGCTATGCGCATGATCAATCCTGCAGCGCGTCAACGATTTGGTATTTCAATGATGAAAAAATTGGCCGCTCTGGCCATGAGTGCGGTTTTAATTGCAGTGATATTATACTTCCTCATCTTGAAACCTCAAAACGCTCCCATTCAATCTCTCTCTGATTTAAGGTTAATTCCGTTAATCAGTGGAAATGAAACGACACTTTTTCCAAGTTGGTCTCCAGATGGTATTTGGATAGCTTATACGTCAGATGAAGCCGGAAATTTAGATGTCTGGAAAAAGCCGATAGAAGGTGGGAAAGCAGTTCAACTTACAACAGGGCTCCACAATGAAAGTCAGCCGTCTTGGGCCCCAGATGGGCGTAAAATTGCATTCATTTCTGATAAAGAAGGCGGTGGTGGCATTTTTCTCATACCTTCCGAGGGAGGGATCCCTTGGCGTTTAACATCATTTGGCGCACACCCCACCTGGTCCCCCGATGGTGAAACTTTAGCCTTTGATTGGGGCGGAAATATTTATTTAGTCTCTTATAAAGGCGGAGAGCCGAGGCTTGTGGTTAGCGGAACCAGTGCCATTCCCTACATGAATTGGACACCAGACGGAGAAAATCTTATCTTCTGGAATCGAACAAAAGCAGATATTTATTTTCTTTCAATCAATGATGGGGTATTAAAACCTTTGGAATTGATTCCCTCAGGGCAAGAGGTATCAGGTATCACCTTATCAAGAGATGGCCGAAGGATGGTTCTAAGTCTAGGCCCATTTGGCGGCAATAAAAATCTATGGATTGTAGATATCAACACTATTAATAAAAAAGTTGGGCAATCATCACCTCTTTCTTTAACAATAACAGAAGATATCCAATGTGCGTTTTCTCCTGATGGAAACAGACTTGCTTTCGCGGCTTGTCAGATGGAGCGGCATCTATGGGCTTTTCCAATTGATCCTACCACGGGTCTGACCAAAGGAGAACCAGAAAGAATAACTTTTAAAAGCAAACATAATTGTTACCCATCCTTTTCACCTAATGGGCAAATGTTAGTGTGGACAGCACACCTAACAAGTCAGGGTGTTATTTGCATCAAAAATCTTGAAAAACACGAAGAAAAAAAAGTTACTCGTGAATGGGGACAAAAAATTAGGGAAATTGGTGGATGTTTCGCGCCGGATGGCAGACAGATATGTTATTCATCTACTTTAAGAGGCTCTTATGAGATTTGGCGACTACCATCTTTAGGCAGTATTGGACTAAGATTAACTGAAACCAAAACTCCAATTCGTGATGCATTAACGACTTGGTCTCCGGATGGAAAAACCATTGCCTTTTATTCCAATCGTATGGGAAACTGGGATATTTGGTCTGTTCAGGCGGACGGTAGCAGCCAGCCGAAACGGCTAACCAAATGGGAAAGTAACGAAATATATCCCACCTGGTCGCCAGACGGACGAAATGTGGCATTTAGAACCGATAAAGATGGAAATGCTGATATCTGGATAATGGATTCAAATGGCGAAAATCCAAAAGCTTACGTAACTCACTCTGCCGAAGAGGGCTGGTCTGCTTGGTCTCCCAATGGCCGCTGGTTTTATTTTATTTCCAACAGAGGCGGTATTTTCGATGTTTGGGTTAAGCCTACAGGAGGGAGTGTAGAGCGAAAAGCGATAAACTATCAAGGACTCAGCCTCAGGTTTCCGGAGTCCATGTTATTTACCAAATTTGCTATTTCCTCTTCACTTTTGATTGTGCCTTTAGAAATTCGAAGAGGAGATATTTACATATTGGAAAACATTAAATAGAAGCAGGGAAACACACAGTCGATACTTGAAAGAGTACGCGACAGCTTTTTCCGGAGTCGAGTTTTACGGTATTTATCAAAAAGGTTGGCATGAAAAAATGATTGGCAAAACTATTTCACATTATAAAATTATCGAGGAAATAGGTGCCGGCGGGATGGGTGTTGTTTATAAAGCACAAGACACTAAACTCAAACGCACAGTCGCCCTCAAATTCCTACCCCCGGAACTAACCCGTGATCCCGAGGCCAAAGCACGCTTCATCCGTGAAGCCCAAGCTGCCTCTTCTCTGCAGCATAATAACATATGCGCTATCCATGAAATAAATGAAACGAGGCCTGCCCCCGGGGAACCGGGGGATGACCAAATGTTTATCTGCATGGATTATTATATAGGGGATACGCTCAAGCAAAAATTAGCTAATGGTGCTTTGTTTGTCGAACAGGCTATTGATATTGCCATTCAGATTGCACAAGGCCTGGCCCGGGCTCATGAAGAGGGCATTATCCATCGCGATATAAAACCGGCTAATATCATCATTACTGACCGGGGAGAAGTTAAAATTCTCGATTTTGGTTTGGCCAAATTAGCTGGTCAAGCCCAACTCACAAAAGATTCATCAACACTTGGTACGGTGGCCTATATGTCACCGGAACAGGTCAGCGGAAAAGAGGTTGATCATTGTAGCGATATTTGGTCATTGGGAGTAGTGCTGTATGAAATGCTCACTGGTGAACTGCCTTTCAAAGGGGATTATGAGCAAGCCGTCATATACGCCATTTTAAATGAAGGGCCACAGCCACTGAACGCTGATAAAAAAATGTTTTCTGCAGAAATAGAAAAACTACTGTCGCGAGCTTTGAATAAAAATACGCAGGAACGTTATATCAACGCAGCAGAATTATTGCAGGAATTAAGCAGCATCCGGGAAAACATTAAAAATAGTACATCCCAACGTAAATTAATAAAAACAAAAAGCACTAAAAAGAAACCAATCTACATTACCTCTGCTATTATTTTCATTCTTATTGTTCTCATTGCCAGCTTCCTGTTCTTTCCAGCTTCCGAACCTGAGGAATCCATAAAATCTTTGGCCGTATTACCTTTTTCAAATATTGGAAACGATGCCGATACTGATTATCTGGGTTTCTCTCTTGCCAATCAAATTATTGGCGATCTCACCTATCTTAAAAACATTACCGTTCGTCCCTCTACTTCAATTGAAAAATATAAAGATCAATCATTTGACCCAATAGAAGCAGCCAATGAATTGCGAGTTAATTTTTTATTAACAGGAAGATATTCATTGGCAGCAAACAAAATTCGCTCAGACATTGAGTTGATAGATGTCGCAACTACCGAGCTAATTTGGAAAGAACTAATAGAAGTTAATTTCGAAAATGCTTTTCAATTACAGGATATCGTTTCAGAGAAGGTGATTAATGGTTTAAAAATTCAATTCTCTCCAGAAGAGCGTAATCGGATGAAATCAAATAGTTCCCAAAATCCTATCGCGTATGAATTCTATTTAAAATCCCTTAATTATTCTTCCTCACAGAAGGATAATATGGTAGCGATTGAAATGTTGAACCGATCAATTGAACTGGATTCCTCATACGCACCTGCCTTTTACGAGCTCGGTCATCGTAAAGAGCGACTCGCGCAGGATGTGATCGGTGGTCCGGATCTAAATGAAGAAGCTATAGAATGTCATAAGAAAGCATTAACATTAAATCCCGATTACCTTGAACCGCTGAACACTTTAGCAATGGATTATACAGATAATGGTAATTTTGAGAAAGCATTTGAACTCTCTCGAAGGGCTTTAAAGATAAATCCAAATCATGCTTACACTCATTTTTTCCTTAGTTATATTTACCGTTATGGAGGTATGCTAAGCGAATCAAAAAATGAAGCCCAAATGGCTATAAAACTTGACCCGGCAAACAAGCGATTCAGATCTATCGGACATTTATATCTATATATTGGAAACTATCAAAAGGCTTATGACACCTATGAGCTTGATAAGGGAACGCCCTGGACATTGACCAAGCAAAGCGGAGCACTTATTAGGCAAAAAAAATATAAGAAGGCGCTGGAATGTATCAACGAGGTACTTGAACAAGAATCCTCAGGACAGAGAACGTTAGAAGTATTAGCCAGAAAGGCTTTTTTGGAGGGAGAGATTGAGCTGGGCATTAAATATACGCAACAATGGGAGCAGGAAGGGACATGGGATGCAGAAATATGGTATTTTATAGCTGCTAATTATGGTCTTCTAGGCCATTCAAAAGGATGTGTCCGCGTGCTCCGCAAAGCGGTTAAGGGTGGGTTTTGCTGTTATCCCTTTTTTCTGATTGACCCCTTTCTCGATCCTGTGCGTGATGATCCGGAATTTCAGAAAGTGTTAGCATTAGCCAAGGAAAAACACGAGGTTTTTAAAAAGAAATATTTTCCAGAATAAATCGCAGTATAACAGGGCAATTCAAGAGCTTCACTCAGAAAAAACAATAAGAGTAACGGTAACAATGCAGACACTTCGATTAATAACTGAACGACTCATTATAGAAAAGCTGAAACTCCAGGATTATCAGAAAATGTATTCCTACCGCTCTCACCCGGAGGTCACCCGCTACCAATTCTGGAAACCTGGTGGTGAAGAAGAGGTAAAGCAATTCATACACAAAATGGGTAAGACCGGCTTTAACATCGAGGACAGCTGGTTTCAAATCGGTATATACCTCAAAAGCAATCAAGAACTAATCGGAGATATAGGCTTACACTTCCTGCCCCCCGATAACAGGCAGACAGAAATCGGCTTCACCATCGCCCCGGCTCACCAGCATAAGGGGTATGCGACCGAGGCGGTAAAAGCGGCAATCGATTACTTATTCAATACACTCCACAAACACAGAATCACTGGTTCTGTCGATCCTAAGAATACCGCCTCCATAGCGCTGCTGGAAAAAATCGGAATGCGCAAAGAGGCCCATTTCAAACAAAGTGTGTGGATAGATGGCAATTGGGAAGATGATGTGATCTATGCGGTATTAAATGATGAATGGAAATAGAACTCAGGAATATAGGATAGGAATGGGAATTAGTGGGTGGGATTATTATTACTTTATTAGGTATTGCAATGCTATTTTTCTTTATTTTTATAGAGAAAAATTTCTTTTTAGCTACATTTGTTTTGTTATTATTGATAGTTATTCTTGGCTCTTTCTTCCCCATCAGTTGGTATTTGACAAAATCGATAGATAGTGATAAAGATTCGAAACAGGTGTGAAAATTATAGTAATTCAATATTATTTTAATTTCTCCCAAAAAGGAGGATATTATGAGCAACTTTAGAGTAATTAAAGTGGCCATATTATTTGCACTCATTTTTTCTTTTTTGTCAGGAGGCTGTAGTAAGGATGAAAATCCGACGGAAGCAAAAAATGACCTTGCATTAGTAGGCTACTGGGAATTAACCAAAATGAGTTCGGAATATCAGGGAGTGGCTGATACTCTTACAGAAAGTCAGATCGATTCAATGGGCTTAGTTTGGACATTAAAAATAGAAGATGATGGTACTATAGAACAAACCACAAATATGAGTGGTCCGCTTGTTACAATGTCAGGCACTTGGAGTACATCAGCAAATCAACTCACTACGATTCTAACAGGACCTACCGGTGGGACTGGTACAGTAGTATACGAATATGCCATTGATGAAAACATATTGAAACTTAATTGGGAAATTCCGGCTGGAACAAAATTTTATGCAGAGTTTATAAAGCAGTGACAGAATCTAAATTAATTAACTATATTAGTGTTGATTATCTTTCCGCGATTAAATCCACCTATAAAGAAGGAGAAAAATCATGGATTTGAAATCTAAAAAAGCCCGGACAACGTTTTTATTTCTCTGCCTGTTAATTCTCCTAATCACATTTTTTACAATCTCTTGTAAAGAATCGATTACTCAGCCGGAACAGGAGACGCAATTTCAATCCCTCAGAGAAATACCTGATAACGCAATACCTGGTGTAACCTATTTAGGTTGTGGATATAATGCTTTCGGTGAATATGCAGCAACCATATCCGTGAAACATCCGATTATTGATTTTAAACACTACAGTACGGTTGAAGCCAGGGGAACTACATATGATCTGCCAACCGAGTGCCAGTATCTGTATTTAAATGATTATACCTATTCATCTAATTATGGCCGTTATGCCTCCGAATATCTGGAAAGAATGAGTCAATCAATCTCAATGAGCACTTCCTATGGCGGTTTTTTTACCGCTTCCGTTACCACCAATTTTTCCAGGGAAAAATATACCAGTTACGACTATGCTTTCTGTACCATACAACGATGTGTACGATTCTGGCGTTTAACGCTACCCTTTACCGACGTAGAAAAATTGCGCGAGATGATGTTAACAGAAGCACGTGATGATATCGATAATTTAGAGCCTAAATTATTATTTGGAAAATATGGAACCCATTTAACAACGGAGATCATCGTCGGGGCAAGGGCCGATTACAATTGCGAAGTGGAAAAAAATATCGAAACTGAAAATATAAAAACTAAAATTTCAGCCTGTGCCGAAGCCAGTTTTAAAGCATTTACCGGCTCCGGTGAATATTCCGGCGAATGGGAAGAAGACTTAAAAACGTTCCGGTCAAATTCTTCCATATATTTAAGAGTGGCTGGGGGTCGGGCTGAATATGGTCTGTTGATCTCTGAAGAAGGTGAATACAGAGATTGGTTGGAAACCATTGAAGAAAATCCGGTGATGTGTTCCTTTACAGAGAACAGTCTTTTACCTATCTGGGAACTGTGTGTTGACGAAGGCCGTCGGCAGGAAGTACTCGATGCTTTTTATACATATGCTGGAAAATACCGTTTGCCGGATTTACTAAAATCGATCATAACTGATATGAAAATTATGGTGTTGGGAGCCGGCAGGCCCGATCTTTATGTTGATTATGGTTATCAATATCTGCCGGAGGACCTCAATGCTGATGCAGGCGGAGATTATATATACATCCAATATAAACAAGGATTAGAGGGTGAAGATGCCATCGACAGCATTGGCTTTGTCATGCAAGGCCAGGACTATGCTATTCCTGAGGGCTGGGTAAAATTGCCTGAGGACCTGAATGCAGGTGCGGGTGGTGATTTTATCTATCTGTGTTATAAAAAAACTAAACAGCCGGAAATTCCAATTCGTCGACTGGCAGTTATCTGGGGTGGGACATCTGTTCCGGAAGGCTTTCAGACAGCCAAAAATTTAGCTACTGGTGGTCCCCAGGATTTAAATCAAGGAACGGGAGATCGTGGCATCTGGCTCACCTACTCGTATGAGCAACCCAAGGATGCCTGGGAATGACAGTTAGATATGTGTGACGCTTTCCCAATCATAGAATCCTGCTTTTTGCCATTCCTTAGGGTATACATACCAAAAAATTCATTATTACCCCATTCCTTCAGTTCTTCTTTATAAATATTGAAAACCTGTGAACGAGAGTCGGTAGATAGCAAACTCAGGGAATTTAAATGATAATATCATTAAATAGTGTCATATGACCAGTTGAGAATTATATTTTTGACAGGATTTATCCCGACTTTTCAGGGATTTTCTATGTATAGAAAATTCGACATTACATGATAAAATTAAACGCAGAGAACGCAAAGAACGCAGAGGATTTGTACGCCATAATTAAATAGACATTTCATATTGTTTATATAAATAATCTCTGCGAACTCAGCGTGCTCTGCGTTTAAAACAAAACTATTGTATAATTAATTAACCTTGAAAAATCCCTGACTTTTCGGGATTATCCTGTCTAAATTATTTTTGCTGTGGTCATATAAGAACTATTATTTTGAGGAGCTAAGAACATATTATATTCTCATAAAATTTGACAAATGAATTTAATTTGTTATATTTGTGAGTGAATACTCACTTTCATATGAGGTTTTAAATGAAAACATTTACTGACAGGCAGATGGAAATCATAAATGCGGCTATTGATTTAATCGCCGATAAAGGCATTCAACAAATGACAATCAAAAATTTGTCACTAAAAATCGGGTTTGCCGAAGGGGCCATTTACCGCCATTTTGATAGCAAAATAGAAATCCTGCTTGGCATCCTGGCTATATTTAAGGATAATAAGAACAGCGCCCTGAAACAGGTGCAATCTTCCACGAAAGCCGATGCACTAACTAAACTGCAAACACTGTTTCAGGAACGTTTTGCACATTTTAAGGCAAATCCAGCCATCGCCGCAGTAATCTTTTCGGAAGAAATCTTTCAAAACGACAAACGCTTGTCAGAAGAAGTCTTCAGAATCATGCAGGAGAGCCAGGATATTGTGCGCGGCGTGATCAAAAATGGGCAGAAAACAGGCCAAATGAGGACAGATATTTCGGCCAAACAACTGTCCCTGTTAATCACCGGAGCTCTGCGACTTATTGTAACCCAATGGCGGCTTTCAGGTTTTGCTTTTGATTTGCAGAAAGAAGGCCGGCAATTGTGGAAAAGTATTAAACAAATTGTAACTAAATAATTTTTTTAACATCAAATGTGAGTGAATATTCACTGTTAAACAGGGTAGTGCTAAAAGTTATATGAAAAATAGGATAAAAAAATGAAACCACAGAGACCTCAGAGAAATACTCTGAGTACTCCTAAAGAATATTCATTCAAAGAAATTATTGAGAAAATAATTTCCTGTGCTTTAGAAATTCAGCTGCTGACTTATCTGAGGGCAGAGAATATAGTAATCACTCTGAATGATGAAAAATTAAAAAATGGAATAAATAGAGTCATATTATAAGAGATCACAGAGAGGGAGATAATGACAAACCGTATTAACATGAATAAATTACTCTGTGCGCTCTGTGGTTTTTTTTACACTACCTAATAAACAATAAGGAAAATTCTTATGGAAAATATTTTAAAACGATTATTGAACTATCCACGACTGATTTTAGCAGCCTCTTTGCTGATCTCAATACTATTCTTCCTGGTTCTAATGCAAAATTCCCGAATGGAAACGGATCTCGATGAATATATGCCCCAGGAACATCCCGCTTTTGTCTACAGCGATCAGGCAGAAAAGTGGTTCAATATTAAAGATGGCGTTATCATCGCTATCGAAAATGAGAATGGTATTTATAATACAGGTACCTTACAAAAGGTTAAAGACCTGACCAAAGTCCTGCAAAAAATGGATGAAATCGCAAAAGACGATGTCACATCACTTTACACAGCAGATAACATTATCGGTACGGAAATCGGACTTGATGTAAAACCATTTTATAAAAGAACACCCAAAAGCGATGTAAAATTAAATGAAATACGCAGGAATGTCCGCGACAATGAGATGATCTATGAGCGGCTGGTTAACACAAATGAAACCGTAACAGTTATTATTGCCGAAATAGGGGACGATACTTTCTCACAAGAATTTTACCACCGTTTACTGGACCTGGCGAAAGAATATGAAGGACCGGAGAAACTGTATGTTGCGGGACGACCGATTGTTGAAGGCACGATGGCTTATCTGGGTCCGCGTGATATGCAACGGATGGTGCCGATTGTTATTGCCGTAATTATTTTAGTTTTGATCTTGGTATTACGGAGTTTTAAGGCGACTTTTTTTACTATGCTTGTGGTTTTGTTCAGCGTGGTTTGGGCCTTTGGATTGATGGCAGCTGTGGACTTACCGATTTACGCGGTTTCAACCATGATTCCCGTGATGCTCATTGCCATCGGTGTGGCCGACGGAATTCATCTGTATAGCCATCTGCATTTGTTTCTAAATGAAAATCCCGGCGCATCAAAAAAGAACGCTGCTTTTGATATGCTACACGGCATGTGGAAACCGGTCGCGATGACCTCCATCACGACGGCGGTCGGTTTTATTTCACTGTTAACATCGGAAGTTTATCCCATCAAATACTTTGGCCTGTTTACCGCCTTCGGTGTGATGATGGCTATGGTCTTTTCGTTGCTGCTTGTCCCGGCGGGACTGATTGTCTTTGGTCTTCCAAAGAGGAAAAAGAACAAACAAAGTGCCACTCATAGTGAAAACCGGTTTTTAAACGCCATTGCCGGATTAGTCGTTCGCTTTAAATACACGACCATCTTTACCAGCATTTTTGTGGTCGTGATTTCTATTCTGGGTATGAGCCGGATATGGATTAATTCCAGCTTCCTGGACAAGTTTGAAAAAGACAGCGATATCGTTTTAACTGACGCATTTATCAACAATAATTTTGGTGGTACCTCCACGCTGAATGTAATCCTGGATTCGGAAAGGCCGGACGCTTTCAAGCAACCTGAAATTCTCAAGGCCATCGACGCAATGCAAAACAATGTGGATGATAACCTGGAAGTGGTCGGCAATTCGTTTGCCCTAACCGATTATCTCAAGCGCATGAACAAAGTGATGCACGCCGACAGCGCGCAATACAATGTCATTCCATCCACACAGGAACTGATCGCCCAGTATTTGCTTTTGTACGAAATGTCCGGGGATCCGGAAAATTTATGGAAAGTTGTTGATTACGACTATCAAAAAGCCAACCTGACTTTTCAGTTAAAGAGCGATAATTCCCTCGCTTTGAACAGCGCCATCGCGATGATTGAAAATCAAATCCCCCAATTGAATGAACTCGGCGTTAGTGTAAAATACGCTGGTTCGGGCTATAAAGGATTGGTATTTACCGATCTGATTCTGGAAGGGCAGATTAAAAGCCTGATATTATCGCTGGTCATCGTAGTTGTTCTACTTTCCGTGATGTTTAAAAAAATAATCGCCGGAGTGTTTGGTGCAGTGCCCATCATTATTACGGCATTCATTAGTTTCGGAGTGATGGGATTGCTCAATATTCCCTTGAACACCACCACTGCCCTGCTTTCAAGTATTGC
>JAGLYF010000113.1 GCA_023132435.1 Calditrichia bacterium
TTCGGCGTGAGCCATAGCGCCTTCGAGTCCATCAACTGCTCGAAAATTCCTACAGTGCCATTAATGCTGCCTGTTTCACGGCACCCCTCTCGCAAAGCATGCATGGAGGCAATGGGGATGGCATCTAAAAATGTACGCACACCACGCATGAAGTCAAGATGGGCATAGGCTTTTTCAACGGTCTTGGTGGTCGGAAAACCATCAAAAAACTCAAGTGTACCCAGTCTGGTCTCCACCTTGTCTGGCGTCAGAATTTCCTGCGGGATCTCGGTTTGATATCCGGGTGCTACCTGCGTATTCAGGCAGCCATGAGCGATTGCTCCAACGAGTAGTGCTGCTATGAGTTTTGATATTTTTCGTATCATCATGTTTTTCTCCTTTTGTTTCTCTTGGTAGTGTAAAAACAACCACCCCGTATAATTCTGGCTCCGCCAGCTTTTACGGGGCAGGCAGAACACAGAGTAATTATTTGATATTTATTGACTTAAACGAGTTTATTCTTTTCCACCTCTCTGTGATCTCTTATAATATGACTTTCTTTATTTCATCTTTTGATGTTTCAACATTAAAATTGATTACAGGTCCAACTCTTCAATTCTCTGCCCTAAATAAAGTCTGCAATTTTACTATATAAACTTTCTAATAGACATGGCTCAAGCGTAAATGAATTTCTAAAAAACAGGAAATTATTATCTCCGTTATTTCTTTGAATGGATATTCTTAAGGAGTCCTCAGAGTATTTCTCTGAGGTCTCTGTGGTTTCATCTTTTAATCCTATTTTTCATTTTTTCATGTCCCGATTTTATCGGGATGACACTACCGTCAGTTTGTTTTAATTAATTTTTCAATAACCGGGAGTATCTAGGTTCCGTCAAGAATCACTCAGTTTAGGCTCTATTTATTCTATTTTTTGAATCGGTGGCACATAATACTCACCACTTAATACTTCTTTCTTTGGTACATATAATCTATGGTTCATAACGAAGTTTTTCCCTTTTGGCGAGGGTAGCCAATTACTTTCTGGTGCTCCCTCTGGAAGTTCTGAGGCAATATACAGTTTAAGCGAACCATCTTCTTCGTAAGTTAATTCAGATACATTATTCAAATTATATCTTTCCAACTCATTGGGTACAACACGATAATCCGGTAAACTTAACATTGTTAGTGACCAATACGAATCTACATGATTCATTGGCAAGTCTTCAGGTTTGTAATGTATAACATAAACATTATTGCCATTAACAGGATTGCCATCCTTATCTTTCGATCCCATATAATAAACCGATTCCGCCGATGAGTTCCACCAGAGTCCGGCATAGTTTGAGCTACAGCGGAATTCCACATCATCTCCAAATTTCAGCCATTGCCTTGTGCTAATCCAGCCACCGCGAGCATCTCCTCTTACTTCACCCATAACCATAGCCAGTAAAAGTTGAATGCCTTTTTTCTTGATAATACCATTAATGATAGCCCGATTGTCGTCATTCTTTCCTACATATTCTGCAATGGTCATTACCTTTTTCTGATAATCAGCTGCGTTACTCACTGCATCAGGGGCACTTTTCAATACTTTTTCAACCATAGGCTTTTCGAATACATCAACTGTTATAAGCTCTTTGTTGGTAAACATTGGTATTTTAATAGCAGGCTCAATTTGAGGTTCACCTATTTTTACTATCTTAAAAGATTTTTGTAAAACCAATGCACCTTCATCATCGCCTTGTCGTTCGACACGGGCGAGCATTTTAGCTTTTTTTGATGGAATATCAATTCTCAAAGCTCCTTCAGGAATTTTAGGATTTGAGCCTTTTAAGCAGATAGCATATTGTCCGTACGGATGATCAGGGAAATTGCGTTCATTTATATTGTGGAGAATTTCTGCCCATTCGTCCACAATTTGTGCTGTGTAATATCTACCGGTTATTTGGGGTATTTCTAAAATTACGGGAGTATTCTCATCAACAGCAAACCATGCTTCAAGATAGGCCACATCCAGATTTGGATTTACAAATTCTGCTTTGCCAAGTTCGTTATATTTGATAACATTATAGTCAACACCTTCTTCAGCAAGATCAATATGTTCCTGTCTGATAACAAGGTACCTTGCTAAAGTGTAAACCCAGCTATCAATTACTTCCTTTTCTGACAAACCCAATTCTTTTATTAGTTCAACTTTTTTGCTTGATGAATCGTCTTTTTCATTAGAGCATGAAGAAATAACCAATGTCATCAATAAGAAAAAAATTAGAGTTAATGTCATTTTAAATATGTTCATTTTATCCTCCAAAATGGTTCAAATAATTATCAGTGCCTTTGAATGTTTGTGATTATTTTAACGAAAGAAATGACTTAGACGATCAATTTAACAATATGAATTATAATGTAGCAAATATATTACGTAAATAAATGATGGAATATATATGAGTGGTTTTATAGTAGGCCGATAAAACCTTTCGGAGCATTAATCGGCCTATCATTTATTTTTTGATCAGGATTTAATAAATTAATATAATTTACTTTCACTAATTTTTTGATCGGGAGTCTGAGACTTTACATAACACAAAGATGTTTTTTTTATCTCATACTGTTATTGGCCCTTGGAACAGGCAGGATCACCTATGCCCAATCTGAAGGAGACGTCAGCAAACAGATCTGGATAGATATAAATCCCTCTTATTTCATCAATCCTCATTTTGAGATATTTGGTGATATCGGAGTACGAAAAGAGATTGAGAATAATGGCTGGTGGCGTTTTGTCGTACGTCCTTCACTCCGAAAATGGCTCGGCGGAAGATTCTATTTTTCGGCCGGCGTCGGTAACTTTTTTACATTCAATGATATTATTGATAATCGGTGGGAATTAAGACCGTTTCAGGGCTTATCATTTACCTGGCCCTATTGGAAGACCCCAATTAATCATTATCTACGGATTGAAGAGCGTTTCGATTTTAATACAAAAACATGGAATTCCAAAAACTCAGTCAGAGTCCGTTATCAATTGAATATTTCCTATCGCTGGGCAGCCATCCAGCCCGGACGTTTTTGGCAGGCCACGGCAAGTGGAGAGGCCTTCGTCACAGTAACGGGTGAGCAGGGTCAGTTTCAGGAGCAAGCACGTGCCACCCTGGGTCTCGATAGAAGTTTTACATATGATTTGCATTACCGTTTTGAAATTACCTGGCAACAGGAAAGATTATTCTTTAATACTAATGAAAGTGTTTCAGATATATATTTCCGATTCCGGTTTACAAAAAGCTGGGGTAATAGGGAATAATCTTAAAATTTGCTCCAACTTGCCTTCTTTTTCCAGGTTACCGGCTTTGCTGCGTACAATTATTCTATAATCACCGGTTGTGAGTTAGCTTGGGATTATGAATGAAAGATTTGAAGGCCGGTTCTGTGTAGTCAAACGGGGGAGATTAGGCAACATGGACCTCAACAGAGGTGGTATATATTTCGTGGCTTAAATATTGTTTTCGCTCTTCTTCGGTAGTTGTCTCTAAATAAAGTCCAATTGCTTCTTTTATGTTATGAGAAACCTCCTCAAAAGTATCACCTTGTGATTGACAGCCTTCCAGTTCTGGACAATAAGCGTAGTAGCCGTATTCGTCTTTTTCTATAACAACACCGACTTTATAAGCTATCTTCGCTCCTTTTTTATATTAAGATATAATATAATAACGACTACTGCAACTCGAAGTTCACCAATAATGTCAAGTTGGTGACAAAGCTAGTGGCAAACCACCGGTGGAAATTCCAAGTACTAAATAACAAATTACAAACAAAAACAAAATTTCAAATTGGTACATTGGTTATTGGAATTTGTTTGAAATTTGGTGCTTGTGATTTGGAAATTGTTTAGGATTTAGTTTTTCGGATTTCGGATTTAATTCGATGTGCCATTAAATTCCCAACTAGTGACAAAAGTAGTAACACCCACCGGGAGTAAAAAATGAATGTTTTCTATTACGGCGCCTTCCAGGAACATTTTAAGGATAAGTGTTGTATAATAGACACAACATGTGTATATTTACAGAGTAAATAAAGCAATCAAAGGAGGGGCAAATTCTATGAAATTTGGAGAATTTGTTAAAGAATTAAGGATGAAAAGAGGCTATACTTTAAGGGCATTTTGCAGAGAACATAATTTGGATCATGGGAACCATAGTAAACTGGAAAGGGGTATTTTTGCACCGCCCCAGGACGAGAATGCCTTAAAAACACTTGCCTATGCCTTACGCATATCTGAAGGTAGCGAGGACTGGGACAAATTTTTTGACCTGGCGATTGTAGGGAATGGAAAGATCCCCGATTATATCATGAAAGATGAGGAAGTATTGAGCCGGTTGCCCTTATTTTTTAGAACTATTGATGGTGAGAAAATTGATAAGGAAAAACTTGATAAACTTATTGAACTAATCAGGAAAAGTTGATGGATATTGACCTGAGTTCGTTTAAGGCACCATTTTATAAATATGATAAAATTAGACAGATAACTAAGAATCTCTTAGCACAGTATGGAAAGGACAATGATATACCAGTTGATATAGACCATCTTGTGGAGTTTGATCTGGGTATTGATATCATCCCTGTTCATAGCCTTAAACCTGCTTATCAAGTTGATTCTTGGCTGTCAAATGACCTTAAAGCAATTTACATAGATCTTGAACTAATGGATAAATATGAAAGGCGATATCGTTATTCCCTGGCACATGAGGTTGGCCATATGATATTACATTCAGAGATATACAGGCAATTAGAATTTGTGAGTGCTGATCAATGGAAAAATATAATGGAGAAATTTCCCTCAAATGAATATGGATGGATTGAAAAACATGCTTATGATTTTGCTGGATTAATATTAGTTCCGGATAACCATTTGGAGGAGAGATATAAGATAAATCTAACAAGAATTGAGAAGGCTGGATATTCTACTGAGGATTTTGACAAGGAGATTCTTATTGATTTTATCGTTCCTTCACTATCGAAAGATTTTAACGTTTCTGATTCCGTAATTAGAAGAAGATTGAAATATAATGATTTAAACACTTGAACAGGAGAGATCGAAATAGGATTGAAAAGATTACCAGTATAAGCTTTGCCAAAACTACCCCAACCCCTTTAATCCATCCACCACCATTAAATTCACCCTGCCCCACCAAGAATTTACAACACTTAAAATCTAGAACTTCCTCAATGCAGAAGTGGCTGTACTGATATCAGATAAGCTCCAGGCAGGCCGACATAACTATAAATTCGACGGAAGTAAATTAGCCGGCGGCATTTATTACTACAGGTCATTGCGGGTGAGTTTAGGGATGTGAGGAAGATGATATTGCTGCGATAGAAACTTGAGGCCCTGCTCAGTAGGGCCTTTTTTATTCTGAATAAGTGCAGTAGACATCATTTCCGGGGAAACTTTATCAAATGCCCTTCAAAAAAGTACTCTCTGCGGAAATAAAGATGCTGAGGAAAAATAGGATTATTTGTAGTTGTATTATATAACACTATTTTATCAATAGCATTTTATTTGTTTTAAATAATCCTGTCCCAGTCTTAAGTACATAAAAATAGATGCCCGATGAAACAGTATTACGAAAATTATCTTTCCCCTCCCATTGAACAGAATAAAAGCCGGGAGTCTGCCTATCATCCACCAGGTGTTTAACAATTCTACCCTGAACATCATAAATTATTAATTTTACTTTAGTTTTTGATTTAATCTCATAATTAATGGTGGTTGTAGGATTGAAAGGATTTGGATAATTTTGATATAGGGTAAGTTGATCGGGTATTTCATTTTGTACAACTTCTTCTATTGATGTGGCGCCCCATAATGATAATATAACAAAACCTTTATTATTATTTTCATGTATCTCTGTTATATTGTTATCCGGATCAATCACAGCATAGATTCTGGGGTACTCGGAAATATCAGCAGGTAATTCCCAGTACATCTCAACATAAGCTACATCCCGGCTTGCTATAATAGCAGGTGTTGTTACTTCTGTCTCCCCATAAATACTTAATATAGCTGTACCGCCGTTATCCGGATCTCCTGAATAAAAACGAACAGCCACAGGATTGTCCGTATCAATTAAACTGTAATTATGAATTCTTGCTTTGATTTTCACAGTATCGCCAGGTTGAGGTTTGGCAGGATTGAATGTTATCTCTTTGGTCAAATGACGTTTGACTTCTTCCTCGAGCGTGTATCCCTTTTCCGGATAATAAAGCCAGGGTAAAATGAAAGCAGGATCGACATAATCACTATATTGACTTTGCCACCAGGTAACTGGATGACCGGGAGCAGCGACCGGTATTTCAACATTATAATCAATTACAATAGCACCGTTTTGAGATCGGTACGCATAGGGGCGAACCTTATAGTTCACTTCCCCAATCTCAGCATCAATATCAAACATATCTATTGTAATTTCAAACTGATCCGAAACACTTGTCTTATGTGTATTAATCTCGCCTTTATTATAATGTGCTTCCGTACTTAGTGATACCCCCCAACCCCACACAGATGTATTGATGGACATACCGAAATCCCAGGAAGTTTGATCACTAATTGAGGTAAATTCAGTGAATGTTAATGCCATATGGTTTTCAGATGTAGCGTGTAATTCACATGTATCAAATTCATAGAGTAACTGTTCCAGGTCAGGATTATTAACAACGTTTGAATAATTCGGGTAAGATAAAATATTGCCCACTTCATGGTTTGGTATATGAGAAATTCCGGTCCAGCTTGTGCTGGGAAACCAGTTATTTCCTTTAAAATAGGGTATGGCGGCGAGAACATATCCATAATGTTTTTCTTTAAAATATACCGGATATTCCCAGAAACTGTAATCCGTAATTGTTGCATAAATTTCATCATCCACTCTGGCATAGGCTTTTTGTTCTATAACCATCGTGTGCCTATTCAATTCGGATTTAGAAAATCCTTCTCCATACTTTGTTGTCAGGGTAGTCTTTGCACCAACCCCCAAGAAACTCCCTCCTGCCGAAAGACTGGCAGAGATACCCCAGTCACCATGAACTTCTGTTTCGACTTGTTTATCCGAACTGCTTGTATATTCATATGATGATACAAACTCAGGATCATTTTCATTATAACTTAAACATACATCATAGGTTATATCATTTATTATATCATAATGTACCGGGGGAGCGTTTAAGATAACCGTAGGCTGAACAATGGATTTTTTGGAAAACAACCTGGGTTTACCCAGCCTTACCGCATCGCCGTTAAAGTCACCCAGGGCCATCACACATGAAGGCAAATAATTGCCGTCAATATCCGTTATCAGCCCCGCCCGGTAGGCAATACCCGTAATTGAACCTGCATCATCCAGTACCGGCTGGTGCACTCGGATACGGAGCATGCCCGGATTATTAATAGAACCAGACGGATCATTTAAGAAATCGATATGTACAATTTCCGGGACCCATTTACCACTGTCTGCTGATGTAGTATCCGCATCGAGATCGGTCACGGCAAGCATTTGGTGACAATTTTCATAACCATATTTTGAGTTTGCCCTGATTTGTGCTATCCCTCTCAAGGAGAGGTTTTCACCAATAGTAAAGACATAAAAATCACGGCTGCCATATCCGATCACCTCATCAATGCCGTCCCCATTTAAATCATGACACTCTATTGCCATTGAAAAACCGGCTGTAAAATATTAGAACCATGACCTATCTCCCATCTACATATTTCACCTTTTCTGTTCTCATCATAAGAAACAGAACTTAAGGAAGGATCAATTTCAAAACTACTGACACGATTAATGAAATTGGTGTAATAACCAAAAAGGTGAAAAGTAAAATCAACTTCATAACCGTAAACCACTTCTTCCTGGGCGTCACCGTCAAGATTTCCGGCCGCAATAACCAATCTGGGTACATGCGATGCTACAGTGAGGGAAGCGTCAAAATCATTAATAACTGAAATTTCATTTGTTGTATGGGGAATAAAAAGCTGTCCCTGATAATCATAATCATAGACTTTAACATTGGATCTTAACCTGTAATGGTCATTACCGATATAATCAGAAGTTCTATATTGTATTAAGACAATCTCATCTAAACCGTCGTAATCAAAATCACCGGCCGCAAGATCAAAAAGTGTGCTGGTTCCCAGCGCAAAATCGGCTATCTCTGCCAATTTTTCAAGAATCAGCAAGCTATCAGTTTGGTAGAGAGAAATATGCACATATCCATCCAGTCCATGATACGCCAGGACAAACTCATTCTGACGATCCCGGTCAAAATCACCGGTAAATAAACGAATCCTGGAATTAAGTACAGAATCGATCATAGTGATATTTGTTCCGTCCCAACCCAGGCTGTCTTTGATCATGTTGGGAATACAAATGGCAATGGAATGATTGGCACATTCCCAGGCCGCGATAATGTTGTCATACATATCGCCGTTTAAATCACCGCTGGTTATATCCATAGATTTGCCCCCTGCAATCTCAAGAAGCAAATCTGTATTTACTTCCTTAAACTCTTGTGTTATTTCAACAGGATCCCTTTGATAATCAAAGATTCTCCAGCCCTGATCTCCGGATGTTGGTGCATTTTGCATGATTATTTCAGCGGAATTACCCAGAATATAACTACCCATTAAAGGATCCAGTTCATCCCCTGGATTTTGAGCAATCAGATTTGAAGAAAAAGACAGAGATAACAAAAGCACAATATACAGGACAGCGCGCATGATACTCTCCTTTGAACGTGATTGATCGCTTTCTTTATATTAATTATAAATAAGATAATTCAATATCGCTGCCATACCAACTCTATGGTTCTTGTCGAAAAACATGTTATTTAAGTGTTTCAACATGAAGAATTGCCAAAAGCACTATGTCTGTATGAGTCATAGAAAAGAATATATAATATACAGTTACGGAAATGCAAGGAAAATTTATAAATATCGTTTTCCCCTTTAATGTGGTGATTCGAAATTTAAGTTATTCCAAGGCGATCAAAATGGGGTGTTTTTGAGAAGATTAAATAATATTTTCAGAGATTTGTAAGGTGTGGCGCCTCCCACTAATCACAGGAGTACCATCGCTTTAAAACAAGAATCTAACTTGGTACACCCGGATTAATCAACCGCGTGTATAGAGAATTTATCCGTTAGCTAACCAGCGAAAATACCTGATATCATTAGGTTCGGAAGATCCGGAGAATTTATCATGATTATGTGAGTTTCTCCGAAGTGGCAATTAAGTGGCAATCTGTAATTCTGTCAATATCTTTATCATTGGGTAACATATGAAACTATTTTAATAGAAACCTTTTTTTAATAAACGCCTCATCCGATTGCAATTATTTGATTTTTTAGGGAAATTTTGTTTTTTATTACAGGTTAATTCTTACAAGAACAAAATTGCAGGGAGAATGGAAATATGACAACCCAAAAACGAAGACGTTCCTGGGCTGAGCCATTTAAAATTAAAATGGTTGAGCTGGTTCACATGACGACCAAGGAAGAACGGGAAAAAGCGATACAGGAAGCCGGATTTAATACATTTTTGCTCAAATCCAAAGATGTATATATTGATTTGCTCACCGACAGCGGTACATCTGCGATGAGTGACCGGCAATGGGCCGGTATGATGCGTGGAGATGAGGCCTATGCCGGTAGTGAAAACTTTTACCATTTAGAAGAGGCAATCAGAAAATATTATGGTTATAAATACATCGTTCCAACACACCAGGGTCGTGGGGCTGAACATATCATATCTCAAATTATGATTAAATCCGGAGATATTATTCCGGGTAATATGTACTTTACAACAACCAAACTGCACCAGGAACTGGCAGGGGGAACATTCAAAGACATAATCATTGATGAAGCGCATGATCCCGATAATGAACATCCCTTTAAAGGCAATGTCGATATCGAAAAACTGGAAAAATTGATTAAGGATTATGGACCGGATAAAATTCCCTATGTTTCAATTGCCACCGCGGTTAATATGGCGGGGGGACAACCGATTTCGATGCAAAATTTGCAAGAAATACGCCATCTTGCCCATAATTATGGAATTCCGATTATTCACGATATGACCCGTGTAGCAGAAAATGCCTATTTTATAAAAACGCGTGAACAAGGCTACCAGAATAAATCCATTGCCGCAATTATCAGGGAGATTTGTGACCTCACCGACGGTGCAACAATGAGTGCTAAAAAGGATGCGTTAGTTAATATCGGTGGTTTTCTGGCTTTAAATGATGAGAAACTTTTTGATAAAGCCAGAAATATGGTTGTCATTTATGAAGGATTGCATACTTATGGCGGTATGGCCGGTCGCGATATGGAAGCATTGGCGATCGGTATATCAGAATCAGTTGATGAGGATCATATACGAGCCCGGGTTGGACAGGTGCAGTATCTTGGCAATAAACTAATCGATATGGGTATTCCATTGGTGAAACCCATCGGGGGACACGGTGTATTCCTCGACGCAAAGAAAATACTACCCCATTTATCCCAGGATGTTTTCCCGGCACAGACACTTGCTGCCGAGATTTATCTAGATTCCGGGGTCCGATGTATGGAACGCGGTGTGGTATCGGCAGGAAGAAACAAGGAATCGGGTGAACATAATTATCCTAAACTGGAACTGGTTCGGGTTACAATCCCACGCCGGGTATATACACAGGCACATATGGATGTTGTATCAGAATCTATTGAGGAAGTATATTTAAAACGCAATTCGATTAAGGGTTTAGCAATGGTATATGAACCTGAATACCTTCGTTTTTTCCAGGCAAGATTTGACCGAATCTAAAAATTAATCAGCACAGGTTTGGAACACGCAATCTATGAAGCTCAAGGCCGAAGTTTAGTAATATATCACAAATAGAAAAAGGAGAGATCAAATGACACATAATATATTCAGGATCGTTCTTTTAGTATTATGTATTGCTTACCTTACACACCCGGTTAAGGCAGGTGTAATGGTAGGTGTAAATAATCTAAGTGTTGTTTATAAATCCTCCAATGGAGTCACAATAGCTTTTCCTGATGTGTGTAAAACACCTGCACCTCCCGCCCCAGCCGTTCCCGTTCCTTATCCCAACATCGCAGTTTCTGAAACCAAAAAGGTAAATAAGAAAACAAAGACAGGAGGAGGTAAGATAAATACCAAAACAAATACAGGAGATATAATAACCTATACACTGTATGGAGATAGTCTTGAAAACATAATTTCTGCAGAGGTTTGCACGGGCTGCCTGAAAAATAATAATTTTAAAACCACCCTGGAACCTGTACCCGATGGGCAAAAAAATGTAACCGAAAGAAAAGTAACCATTACTTATCTAGGTGATGAGAATCAGCATTTCCAAATAAATTTCAGGCGTGATATGGTAAGCGATCCGATTTTTTCCAGCGAGTATAATGTACCTGAAAATGAACCCATTCCTTATCCTGTTATTGGAAGTGATGTATATGAAATAAATCCAAAAGCAACCATCGATAATCCATACCAGCTTATAAAGACTGAAACAAAAGAAGATCTACTGAAAGTAAGAACCTATCTCAATGAAATTATAAAAACCAAAGGATTAAAAAGTTTTAAAACAGATCGTTTTGCTGAATTTTATTATAATCCTTCCAAAACCACCTATGTATTTATCAGCTCACAGCATGATAAATGGATTTATAAAAAGCCATACATAAAGGACGGGAATATCTGGTTAGAAGGTGTAGAAAAAAATCCCTCTTCCGCTCCACATTTTTCAGCCTGGGTTTTTTATGTCCCAAAAAATATGAAATTCAGGGTCAGGATTAAAAGCGGTGAATTTGATATTGAAACAGGCCGTACAACATTATTGAGTGAAAGATTTAAAAAAGGTGAAAAAAAATCTGAAAATGCCGGGGACTTTAATATTATTAGTTCTGGTGAATATTTTAATGAAGATAAATTAATATTTACACAAAAGGGTGTTGAAAAGCAGAATGTATTCGGGGTAAAATCCTACCTTAATTCAATTACCGCAGAAAAAGGATCCTTGTTTGGTTTTGCCTTTGTTTATAAAGGCAGAACTCCTAAAAAATATACATTTAAAATAATCCATCCGGAATTTCCAACCGTGATGGGAAAAGAGAAAAATGAATTTGAATTAGACATATTATGTAAGTATAACAAGGAAGACAACCTAATCTGGCAGTTTTCCGAAGAGCATGAAATGGTGCCGGGAAAGTGGATATTTCAGATAACAGATAATAATAAGCTAATTTATCAGAAAGATTTTACAGTAAAATTACGCAGGTCCCGGGCTACTGAACCACAACGAGGCCGGCAGATGAAATTTAACTGATAATTACTTTGAGATTCAGCACCCTAGTTCTAAGGGAAATCAAAGATTTTATCTATGATTGTAATAAATTTGGGCAATTACCTTTAGGGGCTAATCAATAACCCCTAAAGGTGCCACTATTAACTCAAAATCACCTGGTTTCCAGGTTTACTTCACTGCTACGATAACTTTATCAATCTTGCCTGTAAAGCGTGTCTCTTCAGGACCGTAACCTATGCCTACAGCAACCGGTGTTTGGTTGTCGAGCCCAACATCAGCAGTCTCATCAGCAGAGAAAATATTAGGCTGCGTTTTATCTACCCGCACATCAGCAACAGCTTTATCATCAACATATATGGTTGCTTTACCACCTTTACCAAGCCCATCGCCATCATAAACAAAATCAAGTTTAACGGTAACAGGACCTTCAGCAAGTTTTTCAGAACCTGAAACAACATATCTATCAAGTCCAAGGAAGTTGTAGGTAAATTCTGGTTTACCATCCTTCATATAGAGTGACCAGCCGCCAAAACGACCACCCTGTGACAGTATGACACCGCTGGCGCCTCCCTTTGGAATATTTAGTTCAGCCGTAATTGAAAATGATTTGTTCTTAATGTTGATGAAAGTATTTTCCATCATTCCTTCCATACCTTCATATAAAGTTAAAGATGTTCTTCCTTCCATTATATCAGGACGTCCTGCAATAGCTGCATTCGTTCTTTCAACCACTCGGTCATCTATAGGAAGAGCATGGTATTTTTGTGCTTGCCACATGAAAAGACTTTTCATTTCTTTTAATTTTTCCGGATATTGATCTGCCAAATTATTGGTCAAACTAAAATCTTCTCGTACATTGTATAGATCCCAAACGTCTGTTTCCAGTGGAGGAAAGTCGGTCATTTCCCAAGGGGCTCTGTGTATTGTGCGAGCAAACCATCCATTATAGTAAAGGGCTCGATTGCCAAACATTTCAAAATATTGAATGGTGTGTCGTTCTGCGGCTTGGGCATTATTAAATGAATACGCAAAGCTAGTACCTTCAATAGGTGTCTGGGGCACACCATTAACTACCTTAGGTTCTGGTAGCCCTGCTACTTCTAATACAGTTGGAGCAATATCAATTGCATGGGAAAACTGTGTGCGTATGCCATTTTTTTCTTTGATCTGATCCGGGTAGTGCACAATCATTCCAGTACGAGTTCCTCCCCAGTCTGATGCAACTTGTTTGGTCCACATGAAAGGGGCATCTAAGGCAACCGCCCAGCCTGCAGCCATGTGTGGAAACGTACTCTCATCACCCCAATTGTCCATCAACGGAAGAAGGTCTTCTACTTTTTCTTCAACGTAATTGAAATAAGTCATTTCATTGTACATACCGACCATTCCACCTTCAGCACTGGTTCCATTATCACCGGCGATAAAAATGAAAAGTGTATTATCCAATTCGCCAATTTCTTCAATGGCATCCATTAATCGACCAACCTCATAATCAGTCATTTCCATAAAACCGGCAAAAACCTCTACTTGCCGTGCAAATAATTTTCTTTCGTTGTCAGTTAGCTTATCCCAATCTTTAATGTCTTTTGGTTTAGGAGCAAGTTTCGTATCCTTAGGAATGATACCCATTTCTTTTTGTTTTGAAACGGTTTCTTTTCTAATTGCATCCCATCCCTTATCAAACTTGCCTTTATACTTGTCTGACCATTCTTTAGAAACATGATGAGGTGCATGTACTGCTCCGGTGGCAAAATATACAAAGAAAGGCTTATCAGGAGTCATCGATTGCTGAGCTTTAACCCAGTTGATAGCTTGATTTGTCATGTCGGTAGTAAAATGGTAATTTTCCATTTTGGGTGGATTAACTTTTTTAAGTCCATCATAAATTAATGGCGCCCATTGATCTGTTTCACCACCAATAAATCCATAAAATTTATCAAATCCCTGGTGTATTGGCCAGCGGTCAAAAGGACCCGATACGCTGGTTTCCCAGGCAGCCGTTTCATGCCATTTGCCAAAAGCGCCTGTGCTATAACCATTGAGTCTAAGCATTTCTGCCAATGGTGCAACGCTATTGGGAAGCGATCCGGTATTTCCGGGATAGGCAGTAGCAGTTTCCATAATGGAACCGGTGTTACAGGTATGATGATTCCTGCCGGTTTTTATAGACATTCGAGTTGGCGAACAAAGCGCTGTTGTATTAAAATTATTATACCGTAATCCATTGTTGGCCAACTTATCCATCGTTGGTGTATTGATTGGTCCACCAAAAGTAGTGGTTGCACCAAGTCCCAAGTCATCAATTAAAACTATTACTACGTTGGGAGCATCTTTAGGTGCTGTAACATTAAAGGGAGCTGGTGGTTTTGTGTTCTGCACATCCAGTTCAGTATAGGTTTGAGGTTCTGGTGGTACAACAGGGAGAATCTCCCGATTAATATTTTCTTGTGCGAATGATGAAACTGCGAACAGCATCATCAGCATGAATGCGGTTGAAAATCTTGCTTTTTGTTTCATAATAATTCTCCTTAAGAATTAGTTAAAAAGTTATCATTTATATTAGCCTGGATAATTCATCTCTCGCGACGACGCAGCGACGCAACGAGTTATTTTTAAACGATTTATGTCAATATTGTTAATTTGAATTAAAAATTAAATCTCTTTTTTATAAATAATTATTTCCTTGTGTCTTAGCGCCTTTGCGTGAGATATTTATGAATAGATCAGGCTAGTCACAGTCCTATAATTATTTAACAAGTTCAAATTCACCTGGCGGCATATTTTTTCTCCCATTAGATGTGAACATTTGTGTCATTCCGTGCTTGACACGGAATCCAGTGATAGCAACCCGAATTTGGATTCTCCCAACAGCAATGCCTTCGGCGCAGTTTTTACGGGAATGACAATTATAGCCATTTTTCAAAGTCTTCTCTTTATTCTTCGTTTATTTTATAAGATTACAGTACCGTTTATAAGGAGGTTAATATTGATATGTGATTACCTACCTCTATGTCATCAAGCCAGATGACTGTTTTTTCACAAAGGGCGGTAATTGCCCCGGATAATATTGAACATTCTTCACTTCGTATTGCCTGACGCATTTGATTTAATGTTTCCCATTGAGCTAACAGGGTAAATGTAACGCCATCATCTGATTCAATTATTTCCAACACCGTTGCCCCGTCCTTTTTGAGGTCAAGAAATGCACAGACATAAACCGTGCTCGCATTACCGGTGAGAAATAAAGATTTGCTGTCCATCAATTTATCGAATAGCAAAACCTGGTTCGAGTTCCCAGCGCCGATTTCTTCCTGGCCGACGCGAAACGCCTCCAATGAAGCGGCAGGTATCCCATTGAGAAAAGTCTCCACGCCGCGTAGAAAGTCGAGGTTGTCGTAAATTAATGCAGCAGTCTGCTTGGTGGGAATACCATCGAAAAACTCAAGTGTACCAATTCTAGTCTTTACCTTATCAGGTGTAATAATGCTCTCCGGAATGTCGCTAGTCATTTTCATTTTTTGGGGAGTCGTAGCTGCAGATTCTCCTTTTGTCCCATCTCCACAGCCTGTGAAAAACAAGGTAATTATAAAGATGAGCAGAAGGGCACAAAACCCTTTAAATTGATTGGTTCTTGCCGTTAAATGATTCATGGATAGACTCCTTTTAAATGATCTAACAAGAGTTATTAGTGTAATTATTCCAGAAATTCTTTCTTTTTAAATATGAAACCTTATTTTCCCATATTTTATTTTAGATACTGTACAGACAATACTGGCAGATGACATTAAGCGGAGGAAGTTCAGCTGATTGAAGGAATGATGTTGAATCTTTTAGTTTTCCCGGAAATATTTTATCCAATGCGTAAGTAAAATAATTAACGAATTCTAACGGCAGAGATGGGCGACGCAGCTTTGTAGTTAAAATTGCGGATGTAGTCGAAACTTTATCCATAATTTCTGAACGGTTGATTATTTTTAAAATATGGCAAACGAAAGAATGATAAATTAATATGTATAAAAGTAGAAAAATTTAAACAAATAAACAATGAATCACACAATTACTTTTTTGTGGTCTGATTAAGATTATACTTTTTCCTCCGGACTTACAAACCGCGTGTGTCATAAAATAATATCACTCTCTAATTTGCAGAAACACTTGAAATGACGGGGATTTTATTGAGTAAAATACCCGCTACTTTGCTCTTCTCAGATTCGGGTAACTATGCTTCATAGTTCTGTAGCTTAGATGATGTAATCGACAGGTCTGTCTGATTTGCTCTAATAACTTTGATTTACTCATATAATCTCCAATAGAATTTTTCCCTTTTTGAGCAAATATATTCATATAATCATATTTCAAAAGACGGCAAATACAATGTCAATGAATATTTGTACTATTTAGTCAAATTATTGTATCGTCAAGCATAAAAGTATTGCGAAGGGCATATAATTTATTATATTGTTGCAGGTATATAAGTTTTATATACTATCACAGTACAACTCATAGTTAAGCGGCGAGCGCTGGATATAGGTGCCGTCAGAGAACGATCGTGTGAAAACTAGTCTATAAGAGCGAGAAAGGAGGTGAAACGATGAAAGCGGGGATCTTTTTTACAGGATCAGGTCCAATACTTATCTTAACCTCGTACGATTCACTTTCGGAGACGAACCTTGTGGAGAAGTTTCGGGCAAAGGGAATCAAGAAGTTTATTGCATACGAGGTGCCTGTTGAGTTGGTCAAGCAGAAGTATGGGACCCACTACGATGTCGTCATGAATGACCTTAGACAGGGGGATGACCTGCGAGTAATGGATTACGACGGTCATCATGTCTTTTACAGCTTTTCACTCAAGAAGCTTGGCGAGCCAATCTACTTTGAGGAGTAGCTTCTTGAACCGGGGAAGACCGGGCCCGCTAGTGGGCGGCCGCGAGCGACGAAAGCTTGAGTGCATTACGGTTTGACATTGTCATTAATGCCGCCCCTAACCCGCCAATCAACCGGATGCCTGTAATGCGGGCATGAGCGCGAATGTGCAAGTTGGTCCAGCACCGGTTATTGGCACACTGTTAGGCTTTATGAGGCTTGCTTGTTCTCTTTTAAGAGTAGCAATTATAAGATAATGAACTAAAGAATTAGGGAAAATATGGAATATATGTCTGATAAACTCGTCGAGCTCATTGAAAAAAATGCTAAACAATTGTCAATAAATTGGTTGAGTGACGTACGGAAACATCCTAATACACCGACTTATCACAAGTATGATGAAGAGGAACTTTACAATCGTGTGTTTGATGTTTATAGTCGTCTTAGCAAATGGATTTCCAAAGAAACTTCAAAAGAAGAATTATACGAGCACTACTCTGCTCTTGGACTTCAGCGGCGCAAGGAAGGCTTTGCATTATCGGAAGTCATTCAGGCATTGATTATTAGTAGACGTCATATTTGGTTAAAGGTAATGTCTGAAGGATTTTTAGATACGGCTCTGGATATGTATAAGGCATTGGAGTTGAACAACCGAGTAATACTTTTTTTTGACCGAGCTATCCATTACACCGCTTTAGGTTTCGAGATTGTTGACTGAAGTGGATATTCTAGATGTGTAAATGGAATTATAGATTCTAATGAACTATCCAATTTTCAAATTGAGCAAATTAATTTAAAGGTATAATTTGCCTAACATGTATTTGTCCTTCAAAGTCAAGAGAAAATAGTATTTCAATACGAAAAAATATATTTTTCGTGATTTCGTTCTTTAACTAACATTTACCGGCAGTCTGGCTTGGATTTCTATAACGGTTTCTCAGACGATATGCCCATGTCTGCGACCAAACATGTATCGGGGGTCTCGGCTCCGGAAATATTGACGATTACCTTTAGGAGGTGAGATAGTATTTCCCGTAATTTTTTCAATGGTTATATCTTTATCTCACCCCCTGAACTGTCCTATTCAAAGGGATGGTTTCTCACCTGTTTGTGGAAACAGTTAGTTACCGGGCTCAGCAAGGCGTAGACTTTTGGATAAATCAATCATTATATTTATGGCCTGTACATCCTATCGAACCCGACTCAGGCTGGCAGGTCAAAGGGCAATAGGTTAAGGATGTGTACCACTACGAGGATGGGAAGATTGTTGCAGGTTCTAAGAATAATCGGCTAATATAAATTAGAGCCATTGGTTGAGGGAACTTGGTACACCTGGATTAAACAACCGCGTGTGTAGAGAAATTTATCCGTTTGCTAAATAGCGAAAACACTTGATATCATTGGGTTCGGAAGATCCGGAGAATTTATCATGATTATGTGAGTTTCTCCGATGTGGCAATTGAGTGGCAATCTGCAATAATGGCAGTAAAATTATTTACAAATTTCCATCTATGGATTGATTTGAAATTAGATTCACGTAATCAATCAATTTCATTGAAATACTACCAATTAGTTGCATTCTTTAACTTTAGGTGGAAATTCACCCGCGACAGTGAGTTTTTGCGTTAGCCTGACTATTCTCGGC
Source organism: Calditrichia bacterium (assembly GCA_023132435.1). Taxonomy (GTDB): domain Bacteria; phylum Calditrichota; class Calditrichia; order JAJRVZ01; family JAJRVZ01; genus JAGLYF01. The sequence continues at coordinate 18,845 of JAGLYF010000113.1, forward strand.
CCGAGCATTTCTCAAGCATTCTTCTCTCCTACCCTTTCCTTTTACCTTGATTTGTTCGCAACATTTCCACATATTTAATAAAAGGTTTTTTCTTGAAAATTAAAAGAAAGTGTCTTCATCATGAATGACGCACCCATTACGGTCTACAAAATCTTATCTGAAAAGCCTGCAATGAGAACTTTATTAGAAGACCTGTAAATGAGGAAAGAAAAAGCGAAGAATGCACAGTATAAACACACACTTCGCGCCTAACGATTAAAGAGGAGGGTTGCCATGGACGCTCTTGCCGACATGCTAAGTCCCTATCTT
>JAGLYF010000114.1 GCA_023132435.1 Calditrichia bacterium
CTCATTTCTTTCAAAGAACCATTAGGCGAGCGCCAATTCAATTGCCTACATACCTCTTGCGACAATTTGTAGCGGGAAAGGTCAGGACTCTCACTAATTATCTTACGAACTTTTTCAATGTTCGCAGGTACAAATATGGTATTAGATATATTCATACCTGTAATTTACAAAGCCTTTACCCCTGTGTCCAGTAAAAAATGTGGGACACGATCAGCTTAGCAAAGGGGGACTAAGGGGGTTGTGGCGAGTTTGATGTTTGATATTGGATATTTGATATTGTATACGCGATGCTGGATACCAGGTTTTTAATATTGGATATTTGAATGCTGGGTCGTTCCTATGGAACTCTGTTTATTAGGGGTGACTCTCTTCCCTGGACTTCCGTCCAGGGCTAGTCTTAGACAATTCCTCTGGAATTGGCATAAACATCTTTGGATCATTGAGAAATCATAAGTCATTCCGCAAAAGTAAAAATCACCATCAATTACAACACCTCCAGTAACGAGTAACGAGAGACAAGTTATTCTCAGTAGTTAAAATAAGAAAGGAAATTTAGGAAAGATGAATACGTTTTTGATCAAATGCCATGGTCCCGGATTTTTTACAAAGTTTAAAGAAATAGGGAGTTAAACTCCCTATTTCTTTAACGCATTTCAGCATCTCGTTTTTTATTCCATTGTACCCAATCCAGTTTTTCATCTTCCTGTAGATTGAAATCCGACTTTGCATAAGATCCATCTGGGCGCACCACGATTTGTTGTTGTGCTTTAATGATCTCAAACCACTGCCGCATCGATACCTGGGTTGGCCCGGCGACCTGGGTTGGTGCCTGTATTTGTCTTGGCGGTCCCGGAGCGGCTCCCAATCCTGATTGCCCCGCTCCAAACGTGGCTGGCCTTACATCAACCTGACCCTCGTAGACAAGAACCTGTGTCGAGGAATCAGCCCCTGCGTTCATACGGTAAATCGTACCCCTTACCGCGACAACCGCAGCCGGAGATTTTAGTTTCCAGGAATCTCTTCCGCGAATCAATTTTTTTAAATTTGCCCATAATTTACCGATGGATAGACTCGACTCGACTTCTTTTTTATCATCAGTAATAGTCGCTTTTTCGATTGTATAAATGGACCGTTCATCGATTCGAATAATACTTCCATCATTATAGGTAATTTCGCATCGGGACTGTTTTTTTGTTTCTACTTTATCCCCGTTTTTTACCGGCATATTAAATGTGGCTTTGCGAAATCTTGTCTCACCTTTGCTTAAGACAAGAACATTACCTAAAGGGAAACTTACTTTTCCAACCGAGGATTGTTCCGGTGAAAATGAAAATGCAGTAAGAGCAGCAAATAAAATGATAAACGCTTTTATTCTAATCTGTTTCATAGACTTTTCCTATTTTATTCGTACCAGATCTCCGGCCTGAAATCCCGTACCGCTTTTAACAAGGGCCTTTCCGGCTTTACCATCGGCAACATCACCCGTATATTGGATTTCCCCGATTTTTGATTCTTCCGATCCCAACGAAAGCCCGGTATCAGGATCGATTAATTCTTCACCAGCCCGGTAGATGCTGAATACCATACCAGGTTGGACGCCACCTTTTGATCCGGGTTTCATGTAAATAGTTGTACCACTTGCTTTTATGATCTTTCCTTCCCAGGGAAGACCTGCCATGTCTTCAGCGATAAATTCGACACATTCATTGATCGATTCTCTGGAAGCGATCCCCAGCTGTGTGTTATCCCAGGTGCTTGAGTTGTGAAAATCTATATCATCCATACCCACATTGTCTAATCCGGTAGAACTGTCTTCACCTTCAGCCGATTTTGCCATAACGATTTCACCGGTATTTACATTGATAATACGTAAATCGACCACAACCCGGGCCGTTGTCGTGGAAACGCCGAGATTAAATCCGCCAATTCCACCACCAACTTTGCTTTTCTTACTGCCAAATTCAGTAATACTTCCGGTTATGATTCTCTGCAATCCAAGTAGCTGGCCGACTTTTGCCGCTGATTGTGGTGTAACCAGACCGGTTTGCCCCAGACCCTGTTCCTTTAGTAGCTCATCTAATTCAGCACGTTCAATAACGATGAATTTATCACTTTCGACCAGGCTGGTTACCAGCATATCGGCAACACCACGCCCAATGTTATGCCCATAACCTGATCGGTCTTCAAAGTTGATAATGGCTATTCTTTTCTTTAAGGCACTTAAATCCTGTGATATGGCTTGAAAACAAAAAACCACCAATAAAAAAAAGACAACAATTGCTAAAAATTTTTTCATTCTTTACCTCCCATGTTTTGATTTTCCCCCGGTTGAACAATTTTTACTGATACTTTATTCTGAGTTAGCCCGATCACCTGAAGTTTTATACCTTCCATCTCCTTCGCATCCAACTCAGAGGCCATTTGCTCCGCCGTTCCTTTTATATCGATATCAAATAAGGCCGTACCTTCAGCAAAACTACGCTGATGGACCGACTGGATACCCCTCACATAGTAAGAAAGGCTGTTCTTTAGCGTATTTAACTGACTAAAACTGGAAATATTTGTCACATGTAGCTGAACCTGAGTGCTTGAGTATACATCTTCCTGCCAGACATTTATGATCTTATCTTTTAATTCCAGGGCGGCTGTTTTTGATGCATTTTGCAAGGCTTGTATCCCGCCCGTAATTTCATCAATATGAGCAGCCCGGTCACTGGCTGAGGCAACGGCAATAATTTTTGCATCATCGGCACGAATCACCCTCAAATTTATATTGGCCTGACAGGATTTAAAACCTGCATTGCGTACAACATCCGGTCCACCGGAAGCAACTTTTGAGACAGCTTTACCGGTGATCACGATCTCCGCCCCTAATCTTGTCGCAATACTGGCCGCAGCACCGGCATCTCCCCTCAATGCGGAGGATACAACATCATTGGCAATACTTATCTTACTCTGGGTGGGATCGACAAATGGAAAACCGAAATTCATCAGTTCATTCATTATCGCAGTTTCAGTCGTATTCATATCCATACCAAACTGATAATAGTGCTCGGCAATATTTTTCTCTTCTATCATCACCATTGTTCTTGGTTTCCCTTTTCGGCTCAAAAGTACACCAATCGCTTCCAGATCAGATTTCAGATCGGAAACTTTAACCACCGCTTTTATAGTTACTTCCAGAGCATTATCAAACTGTTTACTGGTTGATATGATATCATATTTCTGGACATAGCCGGTTGTTCGCGTATAAATCTTATCTTCGACGGTTTGATAATTTTCCACCAGCACCTGGGATTCCACCATTGTTCCAACAACCTGTTCTACTGCATTTCTTAGTGCTGAATTAATCGCATCTTCCCTGGCCTTCACTTCATCGCCGGCCAGAATTGCACCAAATCCCTTTGCCACAACTTCTTTTGCATTTGGGTCAGGTGGTGGTGGTTGCTGATACTGATAACTGGTCTGGCTCCAGGCACAGGTGAGATATAAAATGAATAATACGACAAGTGTTCTTTTCATAATCGATTCCTGTTTGTGAATAGACTTATTTTGACAATAGGAATTGGATACTCGTTGCTCGTCACTCGTTTCTCGTATCCAATATCCAAAATCTAGCATCTCTGCGAATCATCATTTGTGCACGGTCCCGTACGTCAGGCCTTTGCAAATTAAACAATCTTGACGTTTAAAACGCACAAATTGTCATTCCCGCGGAAGCGGGAATCCATTGAAAAACAACCTCTTACGTAAAAAAATATTTGGATCCCTGCTGGAGGAGTTTACCCCTTTGGATTCCTGTTGGAATTTACCCCTTTGGATTCCCGCTTCCGCGGGAATGACAAAAGGGGCAGGAATGACATCGAGGATTGAGTATCCAGCATCCAGCATCCAGTATCCCCGATAAAAAAGGTCTTCTTCCAGTCGACTTATCGGGGCCAAATCATCCACGATTTGGCCAGCATCAGAATTTCGCTTTGAGATTCCGGATAATATTCAGAGATTCCGCGCCGGATACAGCATCTAACGGTCTGAATGTACCATCATCAAAGCCGGGCATGATTCCCCGTGAAGATACAAGCATAACCGAATTAAAGATTGGGGACGTGTTGAGCACATCGGCAAATGTTGATGTACTGCCAAAAAACTGAGTTTCCAGACCGGGATCATCATATGCCTTTACCATAAAATGTTCGATAAGTTTTGCAAACTCTGCCCGGTTTACTTTTTTATCCGGCTGGAAACTTCCGTCAGGATATTTTTCAATAATTCCAACCTGAAGGGCCTCTTCGATAAATGACCGGGCCCAATGGCTATCCGGTACATCTGTGGCAATCGCCTCAGGACCTTTTTCTTCTTCTTTTTTACCCATGACGCCACTGTCAGGTGCTCTGTATTGTACAGATTCAAGACGTTTAGATTTACGGAATATTTTCTCTAAGGGAAGTTCGGTGACAAATAGTACAGCGACATCTGACCGTGTTACTTCTTTCTGCTTGGCAATTTTTTGTAACACAGGACTCTGCCCGGCCACCGCGGCCTGGTATTCAGCCAATTCTTTAATAGCCAGACTCGCTTTTACATTTGTATTGTCTATTTCCAGTATTTTCTGAAAGGTTGTCTGGGCTGGTATATACTGACCCCATTCTTTATAAGCCACACCCATATGATAAAGAGCATCCATACGAACTTCTTTTTTATCAAAACTTGATTTGGAATCATCGATATCATCGAGTGCACTCTCAAATTCATCAATTGCGTCCTCATATTCACTTTGAGCCGAATACCATCTTCCGTGTGCAACCATTGCCGGAACCCAGTCACCATCTTCACTTAGTGACGTATTTATATTTTCATCTGCCTGGGCAAAATTTTTCTGTTCAATCTCGACAATAGCGATACCTTCATATGCAGGGGCAAAATTTGCCTTTAAACTCTTTGCTTCATTAAATTCTCTCAAAGCATTTGTCAGATCATCCTTTTCCAGATACTTCTTTCCCTGAGTATAATGATATTCGGGAGTGTCTAAATGAGACTCTGCTTTTCGTTCCTTTGGTGCACTACAGGCACTAAAAAAAACGAAAACAAAAACCAGGCTAATTATAGATAATTTTTTTATCATGAAATAATCCTCCACTCCTAAAGATATTATATTTATTTAATTTTTCATACAATTAATACCGTTTAAATAGAAAAGATATTTGATTATAAATCAATATCCAATCTAGCATTAACGCACCTTAATCTAATATAATCATTACCTTACACTGTTCCATAAAGTTCAAATTTTTGGCAGCTGCAATAACCATCTGGGCATCAGGATTAGTTATCACGACATCGGTCCGATTTGTACCCGCAGCTTTAATCCCATTGATAATCAACGGACTATCTGTGACACGTTCATTTGTTCTTGCCCGGTTTACATCTTTTTCATAACCAACCACACCTATCTGTACCGCATATTCCCGGCTCACATAACCACTGCCATAAACTTCATTCCCCTGTTCATCGAGAACTCTGGGAGCGATAGCCGGTCGCAATCCTGTCCCTCGCGCGTCAATAATCAGTCCGGTAAAAACACCACTCTGTTGTGGTAAAAAGGAGGGATCAATGGGAAAATTTTGACCCGGCATCATAACCCCACCCTGTTGTCCCGGTAATAAGGCATCCATCAGGATTCCGCTTAATGGAATTTCAACGTCAACCTCGACATCACCTGT
>JAGLYF010000115.1 GCA_023132435.1 Calditrichia bacterium
ATAAAGAAATAAGGGATTGGACCGCGGACACCAAAATCCTGAAATTTCTGACCGACAAGAGCATCATATCCAATTCCTGAAACCCCTATAAAATACTTCTGATTGACCATACCGACATCAATAGTTGTGATCTTTGGTGATAACAAAAACTCAAGGCATTCACCGGTAGTTAAAGGGATGTTCAAACTTCTTGCCACTCCATTTCCTGATCCTCTCGGAATAATTCCAAGTTGAGCATCGCTATGGATAAGCCCTGTAGCCACTTCATTTACCGTTCCGTCTCCCCCCACGGCTACTATTATGTTAAATCCTTCATTGACCGCCTGCCGGGCAATTCGCGTTGCATCCCCGGCTTCAACCGTATAAGCAAATTCATATGTAAAACCGGAAGCACTCAGATAATAATCAATCTGATCGACAAGATCTCTTGTTTTTTTTCTCTTTCCTGCATGTGGATTCAGGATAAAGATGTATTTCATGTTATCTTATCGCTTCTATTTTTGAGAGTTGTAGTCCATCTTGGAGATGGACTACAACTTTGATTATTTTATAATAGAGGAGTTGTTTGATCAAAGGCAAAACCAATGGCACCCATGTACCCCGCTTTGTTACCCAGTTTTGCACCCACAATCTTTACATTTTCTTTTGAACAATCCATGGCATAGTGGAATGCAACATTTTTAACTTTCTTTAAATATGCTTTTCCAGCCTCGGCTACACCACCACCAATAATTACAATGGTAGGATTAAAAATATTTATAAAATTTGCTATTCCTCTGCCAAGATAATATGTTGATTTCTCAATAATTTCATTGGCCAGAGAATTTCCCAAATTCATCTGTTCAAATATGTATTTGACATTTATTCTGTCTTTTTCAATCGGAGAATTTTGACCCAATGATTTTTTATAAAATAAATCGATCATCGCTGAGGCCGAGGCATAACGTTCAAGACATCCTTTTCCACCACACCGACATTTTAGTCCATCATGTTTTATAGTTGTATGACCCAGTTCAGCGCCTGCAAAATTGCTCCCCCGAAACAGCTCACCATTCAAAATAACACCACCGCCAACACCAGTTCCAATTGTCAGACAGATAATATTTTGATGTCCGATCCCCGCTCCAAATTTTGCCTCACCCAGTGCCATCAAATTGGCATCATTATCGATGAAAACAGGAAGACTAACTTTTTTTTCAATTTTACTCTTTATAGGTACATCATGCCAGTGTTTAAAATTCGGAGTTGAGCCTTTCAGAAAACCTGTGGTCACATCGACGGCGCCCGGCGTGCCCATACCAACGACAGAGGGTATTAATCCAACAGATTTTGCATAGTCAACCATTTCCGTGATCGCTTCAGAAATTTCATTAATTATTGTCTCGCTTCCCTCAGTCGCATAGGAAGGACGTTCGTTTTCCTTTAAAATTTCACCCTGATCAGTACCCAGAGCATATTTTATAGATGATCCCCCCAGATCGATCCCAATTCCAATTTTCGGGTTTACTTGAATTTTTGAATTCTCCTCTAATGTCATTCCCCCGAGTACACGGGGGAATCTATAATAAATACATGACACACAATCTGTATATTAAGAAATTCATTCTGGAGTCTACTTCTTTGGATTCCCGCTGGAGTTTATCCCTTTGATATTCCTCCCGCAAGGCGGGACGGGAATGACAAATACTGTGGTAATCAACCCGTTTTCCCCTTCCTCGTTATCATAAGGATAAAAAAAGGCAAGATGTAAAATAACACCTTGCCTCAGAAATGCCATAAATTTGATTTTTCTATCGAAGGTGAAAATCGAAAGGTATATTCATTTTCACTTTTACAAATTTATCTCTCTGTTTTGCCGGCTTAAATCTACATTGCATAGCTGCGGCCTGTGCGGCTTCGTCCAGCATAGGAACGGATTTAAAAACTTTCGCGCTTTCAACATTACCTTTCTTATCAATCGTCACCGTAATGACCACCTTTCCCTCAATCTGGGCTTTCCTGGCCAGATCAGGATATCGAGGTACAGCCTTTTTTATAAGAACCGGTTTTTCTGACACAGCAAAGAACTCAAAAACCTCATCATCTTCCGGAGGCGGTGGCGGTGTGTCATCTCTCGCCTCAAAGACCACTTCTGTTTCTTCAATCGTCACATCGTCCAGTAGTTCATCATCTTCCGCTTCAACAGGGATCATCGGACGTGCGGGGGGGGGAGGCCGTGTAATTTGCTCTGTCGGTGGTATTTCCACTACCTCAATTTTTATATCAACGCTTTCAGGTAGTTTTGCTCCCACCTCAAATTTCTTAAACGCATAAAAAGTAAAGATTGTTATCAGAAGTGCAAAAATCAAACTAACTTCCATCACTTTCCGATATTTTAGGCGTAGATCCACTTTGGGATCTTTTTTTAATAATTGTGTCATATTAAAATACCCCTGGAATGGCGGAATAATTAAGTCTTAGGGCATCTGCTTTACGCATTTCCTGCTGCACATCGTTAACCATTGCCATGGTCGATTCTTTATCTATCTTCATCGCAACAATTATCTGGGGATCCTCTACCCTTTTTTCATAAAGAACATTGCGTAAATTGGACGTCTTCGTAACTTTATAATCGTCACACACTACCTGATTGTTTCGGTCAATCCAAATAGTTATAATATGACGTTTCGATCCTGGTATCTTTCTCACCATCTCTGCATCGGGGAGGCTAACTTTGAGTCCGGAGAACTGTTTAAAGACAGTCGCTACCATGAAGAAAATCAAGAGCATGAAGATAATATCCGGCAACGAGGCAGTGGGGATACCTATCGAAATTTTATGTTTGCGTTCAACTTTCATATAATTACAACCTCATAGATTAGTTTTCTTCAGGTTCTGCCAGGGAAATTCTTTTGGCTTCGGCTTTTTTAAGTTTGTCGATTACGTCCAGATATACATCATATTTGGTTAGCTTATCGGTCTTTACAGAAACGACAAGGATGGGATTAGCTTGTAACCGTTCCTTAATTATCCGGGTAATATCACGAATTTCCACAATCTGGTTATCGATGGCAACATTACCGGCCGCATTAATTAGTAGATTAGCGATATTTTCTGGTGCCATCTTCAATAGTTCGGATTGTGCGGGTGGCAGAACCAAATCCAGTCCTTTTTCAGCATCAATCGTTGTCGTAACCAGAAAGAAGATTAACAGTAAAAATACAATGTCGGGTAATGCGGATGTCGGTATTTCCGTGCTTGTTTTTTTTCTTTTAGCAAGTAACATAACTTCACCTTGATAAATTAAACATCCGATTATTGTTTCTTATCTTCCAAATCAGCTAATGCCTCGATTAATTCAACAGAGCTTTCTTCCATATCGATAATCAATTTATCTATTTTGGAAGAAAAATAATTGTTAAACACCTGGATAATCATCGCAACAATAAGTCCAAAAAGTGTGGTTAAAAGTGCCTGAGAAATACCACCGGCAACAATAGCGGGAGAAATATCATTGGCTTTTTTGATCGAGTCAAATGCGCCAACCATTCCCCAAACCGTTCCGGTAAAACCAAGCATTGGTGCCAGGACAATAACCGTACCCAAAACGACCATTCCTCTTTCAAGAAAAGCCATTTCCAGAGAACCAGCTGTAGTAATCGCTTTTTCTACATATGTGACACCTTTATTGGCACGGCTCAATCCGGCATGAAAGATCGAGGCAACCGGACCAGGAGTTTTTTCACATTCTTCGGTTGCTGCCTTGACACCACCTTCTTCCAAAGCAACCATGATTCTACTTAAAAATTTTCTGGTGTTAACGGATGCGCGCGTTAATGTCCAAAAACGTTCAATCACAAAGGCAAGGCCAATAATAAGTAGAACCAGAATCGGCCACATAAATTCTCCACCATCAAGAAACAGTTTTACCATGAGTCAATACCCTCCAAAAAGTATATAAATACAATGGAATTAAGTTGTTAACATACTTGGGATTTAATTTTATAGAATTCCTTTTATAATAATATTTTTCTTAAATAAAGTCAATTTCTTTTTTCCCTCATATTTTAATCAAACCCGCATAATATTTTTCAGAACAAGACTATGTACAAAGCTTATTTATTTTTTGTCATCCTGTAAGGATCTATGCACGTGCTTGCCTTTGGTATACCTGATAATGGGCGATCTTATCGGCAACTGCATAGATCCCTCCGGAATGACATCTTAAATCCAGTATCCCCGATAAAAAATATCTCCTTCCAGTCGACTTATCGGGGCCAAATCATCCACGATTTGGCCAGCATCCAATTCCCAATCTTCAATTTTCAATTTCAACATAATCCTTGCTGCCGGAAACCTGAAGTAATTCTTCCAAATTGTAAAACAGACCAATCGCTTTATTATATTGATTATCGTATAATAACAGTACCTGATAGTACTTTTCAGTTCCCCACAGACTTCGGGCAATTTCTGCTTTTATTCTGGCCTTGAAATATTCCCGATTGTCTTGAAAATCAGATTCATTGAATTCGATCTCTTTTTGTTCCGCCAACTCTTTTAAACCTTCCAGGAGAAAATCATTCACCTCAAAAGAATTAAGATAGTCCTGAAACGAATTTTTTAAGGATTTATGATGGTTTGCATACCTGGAAGCAAAATCAAAAAACAGACGTTTTTGAAAGAATTTTTGAGTCAATAAAGGAGCATTATCTCCTGATACATATTTTACTACCACATCCGGTGTAATGCCACCACCGCCATACACTTCCCTACCGGCCGATGTATGATAAATAGGTCTTTCCTGTGAAGTATCCGCAGGTGCTTCACCGGGCATACTATCCATAACCATTGAATAGTATTGGTCGATTTCTTTCCCTTTATAGGGTCTCTGGATCAGTCTTCCGCTTGGCGTGTAGTATTTTGATATCGTCAGTCTTAATCTTGATTCATCATTTAAGGGAAATTCCCTTTGCACAAGACCTTTCCCAAAACTTGTCGTACCGACAATCAATCCACGATCATAATCCTGAATTGCTCCGGCCACTATCTCAGAAGCAGAGGCAGAGGCATTATTTATCAGAACAATCAGAGGAATATCATAAACGCGCCTGTGATTGAACGAGTCCGTTAAGAACTCTTCATCAAAGTCTGATAGACGTCCTTCGGTATAGACAATTTTTTTATGGCCTTCGATAAACATTGAAGAAATTTTTACTGCCTGATCGAGAAAACCACCTGCATTCCATCTTAAATCCAAAACCAGACGGTTCATCCCCAGATCACTCAGTTTTTCCAACGTTTCATCCATTTCATCTTCGGTAATTTTAGCGAAGCGTCCAAGAGATATATACCCTGTACTATCTTTAGTAACAAAAGAAGTATTTATTGTAAAAATGGGGATATTATCACGTATAATCGTAAATTCGAGAGGTTCGTTCAAGCCTTCCCGCATGACTGTTATATCTACGGATGTACCTTTTGGTCCTTTGAGCTTTTTAGGAACTTCATTACTTGAGATTCCAATAGCAGATTCTCCATTGATCGAAATAATTTTATCACCGGGCAATAATCCCAGTTTGTCTGATGGGGATCCCGGGATAGGTGTAATTACTGTCAAATAATTATCAATAACATCAAAATGAATCCCAATTCCCTCATATTTACCCTGAAAATTCTCTTCATTCAATTTTGCGTCCTGAGCGGAAATATAGACAGTATGTGGATCTAATTCTGAAAGAAACCCGTTAATTGCTCCCTTCATCGCGTTATTCCACTGCACATCATCTACATAAAATGCAGCGACATATTTAACAATCTCATTGAATTTCTCCAAATTTTGAGATTCATCTACACCATCGACCGATGAATTGAGATGATCATTAATTCTAGAACCGATAAAGGCGAGAATTAAAATCGTTCCCAGGAGAATTATAAAAGAATTGGTTCTACGCATAAGAATTACCTGTATCCTTTAAAGTTTTTTTCTAATTTTAACCGCAGAACGACAAGGAATATTGAAAATTACAAATTACAAAATACAAATCACAAATAATTATCAAACTACCTCCTAACCCTCCCGCAGTTGCGGGACGGGAATGATAAAAGGGGCAGGGATGACATTGAGGATTGAGCATCCAGTATCCAGCATCTAGTATCCAGTTCCGAGTTCCCAATTCCAAGTTCCTATCCTATTTATCAATAACCGAAATGTTTTGATTGATTGTAACCTGCCATTTCTGATTTAAGCTGATTTTCCAGTTTGGGAAAAGCACAGAACTTTGATATACTTTCTCAAATCCTGCCTCAGATAATGAGATAGTCTCTATCGGAAATCGCCAGATGGTACTATTTCTATCCATCTCAATCTGAATATCCAGACGTCGCCAAAGATCTTTCATACCTATAAATCTTGCATTCTCCATGATCGCTCTTGTATCAAGATATTTTTCTTTTAAGGTTCCGTTCCGGGAATAGTAAAACCGGTCTTCAGCATGTCCTGCTTGTAAACCAAAATTAAATTCAACACCAAACCACAGATCAATGGATTTGCCTGTATCATTCGATAACGTATATTCGGTTATAATTTTCCCCTCGTTATTAAAAAAACTCATCTTTTTTGTAAGCATAATCTGCTCTTGTTTTCCCTGATACAAGACGCTCCCCAAACGTTGAAGTGTAAGGGTGACTTTATCTTTGCCTATCGTTCTTTTTACCAGTTCATAGGGTTGATTGACAAAATCGCCATCCTCGCCATACTGTGAGGAAGCAAATGAGTCCAGTGTCGTTCCCTCTCCTAAAAAATGATCGATATATGATTTTCTATTATAAAAATCATAATGCAGATGTGACAGAAGATCCGGTTCTTTTGCCAAAACCAGATCATGAATACTGGCGGTTTTATCAGAAGCGGACTCAGTGCCGATAACGACCGCATTTTTCAATTTCTCATGATACCCTTCTTTTCGTCTGGTCATTGTATCTATAATATTTTTTGCCAGTGGTTTATAATCCAATTCGTAGAGCATACCACCCTTATTCAGACTCAGATATGCATTATACGGTTTTGTCTCAACGATTGCTTCCGGATATCCATCCACATCGATATCTGTTAATTCGAGGCAAGGAAAACGCTTACCTGAGATTTCATCCACGAGTGATTCAGCCCGAATAAGGTTTTCATATATAGCATCTCTAAGATGACTGAGATATAATCCACCAAAAACACCATGCCAGTATGGACAGTTACACTGCCCTGCCCACAAATGATCAAAGGCTTTTGCCGCTTTTTGTTGTTTTGATTTTGGAAGATCCCACAACTTTTTACTGACACGCAGCATTTTTTTATGCATATCATTTACTTCGGAATATTTGGCAAAAAAGTTTCGCCAAAAGCCACCTCGGACAAAAACATGAACATCTTCATAAAAATCTTTGGACTTCAAATAGTGCTCAAAATCTTCATATGCCTTGAATGCTCCCGGGAATAAGGCCCAGTGCATCATCTCCGCATATGACGCCGTAGGCAGGTAAATTTTGCCAATAGGGGCAACCAGATCTATTGCTTGATTAAAATGAACCATATTGATCCAGTAGCTATTTTCTTCAAGCGCATGAAAAAATCTCTCTAACCATTTTTCTTCGTAGACATGATTATAAGTATTTGGCCATGCCCCAAATTTTTCTCCGTCATCGGCAAAAACAACAATATTTCGCCCATCTTCCGTCGCCATCAAGCGAAGATATTCGATTGTAACTTCAGGATCCTCAAAAGGAATTGTATAACGTAGTCGTTTACTTATGGGGAACAATACGGTTGAGTTACCAAGGTCCTCTGTGATATAATATCCGGTTAATTGATCATCGGTCAACCCGGCATATTTAAAATGTGTGTCGTCGGTTATTGTATATTTGACTCCTGCTTTAGCCAGTGATGTTGGTAAGGTCGGTTCCCAGATTCTCTCAGCCAACCACATCCCTTCCGGGGCAAAGTTAAAAAGCTCCTTGACGGTTTCAGTCAGTTTTCGAATCTGTCCTACGCGGTCTTCTTCCGGTATAATGCTCAAAATTGGTTCATAATATCCACCGGTCATCACCTCCAGTTGTCCCCGATCAACCATATGTTTCACTTTTTTTATAAGATTCGGTTGATTTTCTTTTAGCCAATCAAGTAGGATTCCGCTGAAATGAATCGCCATTTTTATGGAAGGAAACTTTTCCAGTACCTCTAGAAAAGGCAGATAAGATTTTTCATATGCATCCTGGAATACAAAATCGAAATTACCAATAGGCTGATGATTATGTATACCAAAAAGAAAATTAATGCATTTCATTTCTAATTCTCCTGATCAAGATAATTTTCTCTCTCCCATTTCTTATAGATCTTCCTGTTCCGAATCTTTTTTAGAAAAAAGGCCAGGAAAATAATGAGGACAAGCAAAAACCAGAATAGATTTTCAAACTGTAACCAAGACATCCATTGGTATCGACTTTTCAAGTCATTATACCATTCGATTTCAAATTCAAAATAGCTGTATCCAAGATGTTTTTCAAAAACTTCATCTAATGTATATGAAGATGAGAAGTCTTTAACTATCTCAGCAATAGTATCTTCACCGACTTTCGAAACCAAAAACTGTACAGCCAGAAAAGACTGCAGGTAAGCCAGTTCAGCCTGGGTGTTAAAAAACAAAAGGACACTATCAATAGCGGCCAGCTCAACCAGATTACCTGCTGAAAGAGCATTTCCTATGGCAATACTCTCCTGCCAGGATATCTTCTTTTCACTGAGGTACATCGATATACCCTCATTGAGCCAGACCGGTATTGGTCCATTTTGTGAAACATCCGCGATATACATATGGGCAATTTCATGAAATAGTGTTTCCCGATAGCGTCCGGGATCATAATATGATCCCGGTTTAAGTATTATTTTACGTAATCTGGTATAAGCAACACCACTACTCCAAGCAGGAATATTCGGCTGATTAAATTTTTCATATTCCTGTTCAGAGGAAGTCAAATATATAGCAACATCCCGCTCATATGCATAATCAAAAAAACGATCATATTTTATTCGACACTGATTGACAAAAATTGCCAGCTGTTTTACGATCAGACTATCCTCAGAGGCGGAATATACGCTAAAATTTCCCACTTGTTGTTTATAGCCCGCATTCGCATAAAAAAATCCGGCGAAGACCAAAACAAAAGTGATAAATTTACCTGTTTTTTCGAAGGTTAACAAGTTAATTTCCAGGATGTTTTATAATTAAATCAGGGCTAATATGTTGTTAGTTTTCACGGCTATCTGCATCTGTTGCGGCCTTGATCCCCTGCTCAATGTTCACATTAGAGAGTATATACATTCCTCCGAGGAAGAAGACCACAAGGGCAATGATGCTCAGACGGCTTGAACCTGTTATTTGACCAATTAATCCAAATACCAGCGGACCGAGAATTCCGGAGAATTTTTGACTTACATCGAAGAAGCCAAAGAATTCAGCCGATTTCTTCTTAGGTGTCATTTGTCCAAACACTGATCGACTTAATGCCTGAGTTCCTCCCTGAACCATTCCAACAGCAATAGCCAGCATCCAAAAATGTAAAGCTGATTGCATAAAATAACCGCCTATTGAAATCAGGGCGTATACAATCAATCCAAGATATATTGCCCGTTTTACAGTAATTTTTGAAGCAATTTTTCCAAAAAGAATTGTAAAGGGAATACCTATTAACTGTACAGCGAGAATCGCGCCGATTAGATGATCCTGCCCAATACCTATCTCTGTCCCGAAGATAACTGCCATTCCGATGATGGTACCTATGCCGTCATTATAAAACCAGAAAGCGATGAGAAAGAGGAAAGCCTGTCTAAAATTTCTCATCTCTTTAATAGTTTTTGACAGCCGTTGGAAAGCAATGACAAAGGTATTTTTTTTCTCAATGAGAGCACTGTCGATAGCAGGCTCTCTAATAGTTCTGAAGAGTGGTATGGAAAAAAGAGCCCACCAGCAGGCCACACTTAATAGTGCCAGCCTGGTACCCATTTCCGTATCCGGTATACCAAAGGTATGTGGAGAGAAGATCATCGCAAGATTTAAAGCAAGAAGCAAGGCGCCGCCCAGATACCCTAGCGCATAACCGAGAGTTGATACCTGATCGATTTCGTCATTTCTGGCAATATGAGGTAAAAATGAATCATACATGACATTTGCACCTGACCATCCGGCCCGGCTCAGGATATAGAATATGGAAGCGAGTAACCAATCCCCCTCTTGGATAAAGTATAATAAACCGGTGAAAGTTACCCCCATTACAACAAAACCAAAAAGAAACTTTAATTTGGATTTTTTGTAATCAGCAATTGCTCCAAGAACAGGTGCCATAAAGACCAGGAGTAACATCGCAATCGTCGTAGAATAAGCCCAGTAACTGCTGGCGATGTTCGGAGCAAGATTGCCTGCGGCAACTTTGCTATAGTAGGTTGGTAGTACGGCAGCAATGATGGTTGTGGCGTAAGCTGAGTTGGCCCAATCATACAGGGCCCAGCTGTAAACCGTCCTGTTATCTGCAAAAGATAATAACTTCTTCATATTTGAAAGCTGCTGTTTAAATTTCAAAGATTTTTTTT
>JAGLYF010000116.1 GCA_023132435.1 Calditrichia bacterium
TGATATAAACAACAAGTATGGATAGATTTATGATGATAAAAAAAAACCTCCTGACCGGAAGTGAGGAGGTTTATCAAAAAAATACTTCGTTACAACTGGCTTTGTACATGCTGGACCACGTTGTTTATAATCGATTTCAGCGTATTAAAAACTCCTTCGCCACGTACGGCAATTGCCTCAAAATATGGAACATCAAAAAAATTCAATCTCTTTTGTAGCGTTTCAACAGATTCCACTCCGGGCAGATCACGTTTATTATACTGAATCACCCATGGGAACTCTTCAAGGTTCTGACCATCCTGTTTCAGATTATTCTCAAGATCCAGAAGGGTTTCAATATTTGCTTCCATACGGTGCGGTTGTGAGTCAGCAACGAATACCAAACCATCAACCCCGTTTAAAATAACTTTTCTACTCGATGCATAGTATACCTGCCCGGGAACTGTATAAAGATTAAATTTTGGTTTTTTACCCTTTATCCGACCCACTTCAATCTGCATAAAATCAAAAAATATTGTCCGGTCCTCTTTTGTCTTGAGTGATACTAATTCACCGGCAAGTGAAGGATCCAACTTTGAGTGTATAAATTCCAGATTGGTCGTTTTACCGCTCATGCCCGGTCCATAAAATACAATTTTTAAATTAATTTCTTGTAGCGCCCAATTAATAAACATTAGAACCCCTCAACAAATTCAGTTCAGTTTTCTCAATTTATATTTATTTAAATGTTTCATCCAGTGCATCACCTAACAATGAACTGAAATCAGAATCGATCATATCTTTTGGTGATATATCTTCAGTGCTTTCCTGCTCCAGAGCTTCCTGAAGGCTTTGAATTGCCTTCTTTGTGTAAATTCTGATCAATCCAAGTGTGACATTAACATCAAAGACTACAACCAGAAAGAAATAATCTCCCACATTGGAAAGGTAAACATTTCGCTTTTCCCCTTCGTGGAAGAGCAGTTTAAACTTTGCCTCCTCACCAACTAATTTAGCCATTTCGGCTGTGGCAGCAAAGTCACTGGCGGCGAGCGCAGAAAGTACAGTTGTATTCATATTTTCTGTATTCCCACGTTGGCTGATGAGCTGTCCACTCATATCAGCGAATAAGATTGCAGAGGCTTTTGTCTTGGTTGCTAATTCAGCCAAAATTTTGGTAATTCCTTCGTACTGCTTACCATTCAAGATTATTTGCCGACTGCCATCTCTGAGTTTTTTAGTCTGTACCATAATCCCGCATCCCCTAATTATTTATATTCGAATTGTTTTATTCTTATTTAATCTGGCTAAAGCAATATTCAGACTTTCTCTCAATCTTTCAACTGCTTCTGCCATATAATTTATTTCGTCGTTTGTTTTTATCGTCACCTTGTCTTCCAATTTTCCCGTACTGATTTCATTCGCACATTTCGCAAGCATTAAAATAGGATTAATTATCTTATTTGCCAAAAAATAAACGATAATTATTCCAATTATAGTAACGATCAAAATACTCAAAATTATATAAGTACTTGTTTCTTTTACTTTTTCTACTATATAGCTTCTTTTCATTCCGATGCGGATAAATCCCAGACTACCCTCTTCAACCGGTACGACAATGTCATAGCATTCTTCGTTCAGATCCTTTAGCGTTATTAACTCAGGCAAATATTCATTTATTTCTACACCGACCTCTCTTGCCTGCAGTTCAGGGGGAATATTTCTATTAAATGTATCACTAATTATACTTCCGTCACTATTCTGAATCAATATATACTGAGTTGTTTCAAAAGAGAGAAGATTTGAAATCAATTTAGTCAGCCCAATTCTGTCATCCTCCAATATAAGTTCTCCGGTATAATGAGATAAGTTTATGGCAATCGTATTTCCACGTTCAATCAACTCATTTTCCAGAGATTCAGTGACCGATCTTTGGACAATAAATATAACTAATGCGCCTAGAAATATATTGCTAAAAACTAAAATTCCACTTATTTTCCACCGAAGACTAAGAAATTTCATAACCCTTGATCAGATCAAGCATCTCCTTCTGAAAGTGTACTCTTTTCTTATCATCAAGTATTTCTCTGCTAATCGATTCAATTAAAAGGGGAATTTTATCAATTAAAAACTTATCCCTTATTTCATTCAATTCCCAAAGAACGTCATTAATAACATATACGGCAACAGGACCTATAGTCTTTACTAGAACTTCTTCTAATTTTTTAAAAAAATTTTCGCCGGCTAATTCTTCCTGTGTTTTATGCTCTTCAACAATCTCAATTAATTTTTTCTGATGTAACTTATAAAATATTTCTAGACTCTGGTCATGTTCAAAAGTTAAGATATCAATAATGTTCTGCAGGGTTTTTTTTCCATCAACCTGTGTAATGACCTGCCATTCTGCTGACGAGAGACCCGACTCCGTTGGAGGATTATTCGAATTAATTTTTATTAGAACGGAGTTATTCGGAAAAACCCTCCTTATTTGCTCCTTTTCCTCTCTGGTCATCAATCAGAACTTTAAAAAATTAGACAAAGTTCTAAAAATATAATCGTTTATCCCCTTTATTGCAATTTCGAAATCAATTTTATTTCCAATTGGTCCAGATATTCTTTTTCCAGAACAATTTCGGGTTGTCCGGTATATTTTCCAATTTGCTTCATGGATTTTTTATCTTCGATCAAATGACCAACCACAACATTTACCGTAATGCGTAACAAAGATAATGCTCTTATAGATCCGCAAAAAGTAATGATAGTAAATGTTTTGGCACTCATTGCCAGGATTCTGTAATTATAGCAGATCAGCTCAATTTCTTTCACAGATTTTTCATCCAGATTATGAGCTGTTATAATTCGTAAGATACGCCTGGCTATTTGTTCCAGAGTTCCCTGATCAAGTTGTGTCCCGATCTTTTCAATAATATGACCATTATCTGAGACAAGAAGAACACCTTCCACACCAGCAATATCGGTAATTTCTTTTAACCAGCGATTTATCATAATAATTAGATTAACACCTGTTCAATAAAAGGCAGTATAGTTTCCAACTGATATTTAGCCTCAATATCCAGATAGATAATATCTTTATCATATTCGGTCAAAATAATACGTTTCGACTGTGTTACCAGTGTGATGAATTGTGATTTTTCTTTTTTTAATAATCCACTGATTTTTTCTGCTTCATAAAATGAGAGCGCCTGAAGTGCGAATTCCTTATCGTCCTGAAAATCGCCCTTCTTAATTTCACCTTCCCGGGTAATAATGGCCGCCCGTCTTACTCCTTTAACACTCATAAACATTTCCAGCAGTCTTCTGTCTTTTCCTTCACCACTGGCATGCATCGTGTCCAGCTGATGCAATCCTTCCAAAAGCAAATTATTCCAATGGGTACTAATTGTAGACATTGGCGCTCTTACGCCATTTTCCACTTTAAATTTACCTTCCGGTAATCCAAGCAGCCTGAACAGAGCTTTTTCTCCAATATCAGGATCAAATTCGGCATGAACTACCTGACCTTCATGAAAGTAAATCATTCCATATTTGCCTGCATGCTCAATTGTTAATTTTGCCGAATTTCTCTCCATACAATTGAGTTGGATAAGATTAGGCAATTTTAAATCCCGCAGGTTTCCAACTAAGGCCATAATTACTGAAGAATCTCCATTACCAGTTGTTTCATTTCTTTGATTTCAAACGGTTTTTCGATGTAAAAGCGAGCACCTTTCTGGAGTGCCTCTTCCTTTTTTTCCAGTGATCCATAGGCGGTCATAACAATTACTTCTGTCACTGGATATTTGGATTTAATAAGAGAGAGCAGTTCCAGTCCATCCATTCCCGGCATTTTAATATCGGTAATAACAAGGTCAAACTCCGTCTCACCCAGTTTTTCAGTTGCTTCCTCTCCGGAAGCCGCAGTAACAACTTCATAATCTTGTGGAGATATGATAAAACTCTGATAGAGACTGTAAGTTAAGGTCTCTTCATCATCAACGATCAACATTTTTTTCACATTATTCATCGAATAGAACCTGTTAATTTTTGATTAATTTAATGTAGAGACGCGATTAATCGCGTCTCTACATTTACACCATCTATATATCTTGAAGAATTATCCCACACTCTTTATCATTTATCGACATATTTTTTATAATTGTTAACGGCAGAGAGAATATCTTTCAGATGACGGAAAAACATGAATCATTCAGACATAAATGTCTAACTTGTGGGAAAATAAATCGTAAACCGCGTGCCTTGATTCCGCTCACTTTCAACCACAATCCGCCCACCATTTTCCTCTATCAGGCGGGAAGAAATCGAAAGACCCAATCCGACACCGTTACTTTTTGTGGTAAAAAAAGGATTAAAAACTCTTTCCAAATTGTCACTTTCAATTCCACATCCTGTATCTTCTAATTCCAGTACCACTGCTTTAGAAGAATTTTCTAACACAATTTCATCCTGATTCTCAACCATTTTTAGATTGACTGTGATTGATCCTCCTTTTTCCATCGCGTCAAGTGAATTGAGGAATAAATTGATCAAAACCTGTTCAATCTGATTTTCATCGACATATAAATCTGGTATAGCGGTGTCAATATTTTTTTCGAATATAATCCCTTTTTTACGCATTTTTGATGATAGCAAAAGATAGACACCCTCGATAAGTGTATCCAGCGAGACAAATTCCTGTTTTGGTTTTCCAGGTTTGGCAAAATGGAAAAACTTTTTGAGCAATTCATTTGAGCGGTCAATTTCTTTTACAATTCGGCCCACTAATTGAGACCTGTGATCACCGGGGCTAAAACTTTCTTCGAGAACTTGCGCTGACGTTTTGATACCAGCAAGTGGATTTCTGATTTCGTGAGCAATCCCGGCTGAAACTTCTCCTAAAGTGGCCAAACGATCGATTCGTTCTATCTGGATACGATAGTGATGGAGGTTTGTGAGATCTCTAAAACTGATGATAACGCCATCATATACAGGATCATCAGATGACAGCAATGTCGTAGTAAAACCGATTGGAATCAGTTTTTTGGTTCGGCCGATAAGATTAATTTCTCTGCTTTCAAACATCCGCTTTTTATTTAGTAATTCATCCAGCACCTTATCTGCTTCTCTTTCATCATCAAATAAATTTCGAATGGGAGTGCCGACCAATTCCTGATATTCATAATCCAGTAAGCCAAGGGCGGCTGTATTTATAAATGTAATACTTCCATTTGAATCTATGGTAATTAAACCGCTGGAGATACTCTGAATGATACCTTTATGAAACTGATATACCTTCTCCAGATCTTTTGTTCTCTTGGATAATACCTCATATTTATTTTCCAGTGATTTTATTTTATCATCTTTTGAGGATAAATCGGATTTATCACTGTAAGCTTTATTGATAATAGATAGTGATTCTTTTTTTGACTCGAATTGTTTACTCATGATTTTTAATGCTTTTGGTGTAATGCAATTTAAGAAAATAGGCAATTTTCTTGCAACTATTTTCTTACATCATGTCCATCGGATCGACGTCAATAGATACAGTTTGCGAGCCTTTTTTACTGAAAACCGGCTGTTCAAGAGCAGATTTTAATAGTGTTCGGACCTTCTTACGCGACCGGTCTTTTTGTACATGCACTTTTAACAAAACCTGCCACCGGTATTTATTTTTAAGACGGGTTACCGGTGCAGGAGCGGGTCCAACTACCGTGTAATAACCATTAGAATATTTTTTTAAACGTGAAACAATATCCCTCGCCATCCGATTTACTTCTCTGACATCATCAGAGGATATGCCGATTTTAATCAAACGTGTAAAAGGAGGATAGCCGGACTCTTTCCTATATACACTTTCCTGAGCATAAAATCCTTTAAAATCATGTTTTCGGGCAAATTGTATGGCGTAATGATTTTCCATACGGGTCTGAATCACAACTTCTCCCTGCTTTCTTTTTCGCCCGGCTCGCCCGGCAACCTGAGTTAATAATTGAAAAATGCGCTCGGCGGAGCGGAAATCCGGCAGGGTGAGTCCGATATCAGCCGAGATTACACCCACTAATGAAACATTCTCGAAATCCAGACCCTTTGCAATCATTTGTGTGCCTAATAAGATATCGGCTTTACCATCTTTGAATCTCTTCAGGATATTTTCATGTGCGTTCTTCATTGATGTTGTATCGAAATCCATACGCAATATTCTAACTTCCGGAATCAATCGCTGAAGTTCTCTTTCAATCTGTTGAGTACCGGCACCGATATATTTTATCTGAGAACCATCACATTTGGGACATGAGTTTGTAGCAGACATCGAATATCCACAATAATGACATTGAAGACTGTTGGATGAGATATGAAATGTTAAGTAGATATCACAATGTGGGCATTTTGTTGTGTGTCCACATTGTTTGCACTGAAGATAGGAAGAAAATCCCCGTCGATTCTGGAGTAATATAATCTGTTCTCTATTTTCTATCCGTTCTCTGATTTTTTCCAACAATTCCCGAGAAAAAATCCTGGTCTGTTCCTCACCAGTCTTAATAGTTTTCATATTGATAATATGGACAGCAGGCATTTCAAGGTTTTCAATACGCTTCTCGAGTTTAAGCAGATGATATTTACCCTGGTATGCATTATAATATGACTCCATGCTGGGGGTAGCCGAGCCTAAAATCACCACAGCATCGTTCATTCTGGCACGATATATTGCCGTATCCCGGGCATGATAACGGGGAGCAGGAGATTCTTGTTTAAATGATCCATCATGCTCTTCATCTACAATTATAATTCCGGGATTCTGAACCGGCAAGAATAAAGCAGAACGTGGACCAATGACAATACATTTTTCACTTTGTTCCACCTTTCTCCAGGTATCATATCTTTCCCCAAGACTCATCCTACTGTTAAATACACATATCAAGTCTGGAAAATAATTCTTGAACCGTCCCACGGTTTGTGGTGTTAAACTTATTTCAGGAATCAATACAATTGCAGACTTATTTTGCTGGAGTACAGATTTTATCGATTCGAGGTATATCTGAGTTTTACCACTTCCGGTCACGCCATGCAGAAGAAAGACATTGAACGATGATTTTCTGATAGCTTTATTGACTTCTGCCAAAACAAGCTGTTGATCATTATTTAAAGTGATTTTTTCTTGTTTTTCCTGGTAACCCTGAAAATATTCCCGATACATTTCAGATTCAGAAATTGTCAATATTCCGCGCTTAAGAAGAGTCTTTATTCTCCCTGGTGATAAACCGGTCTGTTGACTAAACTCATTTGATGATAGGGTTCTTCCTTTCAGAGGGAGTAATAAAGTCTGTAGTTCATCACTCTTTCTTAATCCGGAAAATTTTTCTGATATATCCTCAGAGACTGTAAAATTTCGAATCAATTTCTTTCTGACACGTTCTGCTGAAATCTTTTTACGTCTGTCTATGAGGTATTTTTCTTCAAGAACTCTCAGATTATAATCAAAAGAACCTGTACCAAATTTTTTTCTATAATAATATGTGGTTTTTCCCGGTTCCCGGTCTATTAAATCGTATAAATGTCTCTGATTTTCTGTCAATTCTACAAGGTCTGAATTTTCATCTTCAATAATATCCACATATACGTTTGATTTCCTATCAAGACCTTTAGGTAAAGTGATTTGAAGTGTCGAACCCCAACTGGCCAGGTAATACTCAGACATCCAACGGGTTAAATCAAGCATATCTTTTGAGATTAGTGGCTTCTCATCCAAAACATCGATTATATCTTTGCATTTGATACCCGGGTCTCTATCAGTAACATTGATAACAATACCGGTTAGTTCTCGTTTACCGAAAGGAGCTAAAACACGTTGTCCGACTGAGATTTCAGAAAGGATTTCAGGTGGGACTTTATAAGTAAAAGATTTTTCAATTGACAGATTGAAAACGACATCAACATATGTCATGGATTTATTTTTTCCTGATCTATAAGAAAAAAGGCGGTCATCAAACCGCCTTTTTCTTCAGATCAATTTATTCTTTTACAACCCAGACTTTGACTTTTGCCTCAACATCTGTATGTAGTTTGATTGGAACTGAATAGATTCCGAGAGATTTAATCGGTTCTTCCAATAATATTTTTCTTTTATCAACCATATATCCCTGAGCTTCCAGAGCTTCCGTAATATTTTGTGAAGTAACCGATCCAAACATCTTATCTTCATCACCAACCTGCACCGTTATTGTGCAGGATACATTTTCCAGAGTTTTTGCCAACTCTTCCGATTGTCGTTTTTCTTTTTCCTGGAGCCAATGCATTTGTTTCTGATCATTTTCATAACGTTTAACATTTTTATCGGTAGCGAGCATCCCATATCCCTTTGGAATCAGAAAATTTCGGGCAAATCCGGGCTTAACATTGACCACGTCTCCCGCTACCCCCAGTGGCTCGTAATCTTGGCGTAATAGTAATTTCATTGTATTACCTTCCTTTCTATAGTCTACCGAGGGGGAATATCAGCGACATAGGGCAAAAGTGCCAGATGTCTCGCTCGTTTAATGGCTATTGCTAATTGTCTTTGACTTCTTGCGCAATTTCCAGAGGTCCTTTTTGGAATCATTTTACCCTGTTCTGTCAGGAACCGGCTGAGTTTTTTGGTATCTTTAAAATCAATATAAAGTTCGCGACATGACTTTTTATCGGTACAATGGCGGCAAACGCGTTTTTTACGCGGTTTAAAATTAGTTATTTCTCTTTTTGGTTTTTGAAATCTACGCATTATCCACCTCCTTTTCTACAGGAGTCTGATCTTCAGTCTTCGTGTTTTCTGTATCTTTAGACTTCGTGTTTTCTGTATCTTTAGATTTTTCTTCTGGTACAACTTCCGGAATCTCAGAGATAACAGGCTGATTCTTTTTTGCTTCTACTTCTTTGTTTCTGACAATAATTTTATTCTTTGTATACCGGTAAGTAAGGTATCTCAGAATCTTATCATTAAAATTATACTCACGTTCCAGGGAATTCGGAATCGGTCCCTCTCCTTCGAACTCAATAGCAACATAAAATCCATACTGCTTCTTCTGGATTTCGTAGGCAAGTCTTTTTTTACCCCATTTGTCAATGGTTATAACTTTACCTCTATTTGTCTCGATCATCTCCTTCACCCGATTGATAATTTTGTCAATTTCCTCAGGCGCGAGTAAGCTATCGAGAATAAAAATAGTTTCGTACATCTGCATCTTAATTTTCCTCCTCTGGTCTGATGCTCCCGCCCTCTATTGCTACTGGAACGGGAGAGGATCTCATTTATTATTTTTAAAAGTTAATTAATTACTGTTTAAAATCACAAATTACAAATATCAAATTACAAATCTCAATGACCAAATAATCCAAATTGTATTTTGAACATTGAATATTATTTGGTATTTGTTATTTGATCTAAAAATTGGTTCCCAATTTTTAGATCAAAGGTGCTATAACTAAAGCAATCACAGACATTAATTTAATTAATATATTCAATGAAGGACCGGCTGTATCCTTAAATGGATCACCGACGGTATCACCAACCACCGCTGCTTTATGTGCATCTGAGCCTTTTCCACCATGGGCTCCACTTTCAATATATTTCTTCGCATTATCCCAGGAGCCACCGGCATTGGCCATAAATATTGCCAGGAGCACACCGGAGACAGTAACCCCTGCCAGAACACCACCAAGCATCTCTGCCGCAATCAGTCTTTCAACACCCAGATATTGCAAAATTATTCCAAAAAATACCGGAGTGATTACAGCCAGCAATCCTGGAGCAATCATTTTTTTAATTGCCGCTGCCGTTGCAATATCAACACATCGGGCATAATCCGCCTTAGCTGTTCCTTCAAGCAATCCCTTTATCTCTCTGAATTGGCGTCGTACTTCTTCAATCATATCAAAAGCTGCTTCACCGACTGCTTTCATAGCAAATGATGAAAATAAAAAGGGTAAACCACCACCGATAAGTAAACCTGCCATCACCCATGGATTATTAATATCAAGTACCAGCTGCTCAATTCCTAACGAACTGGCGACTATTTGACGAAAAGCAGAAAAAAGGGCCAAAGCGGTCAGGGCTGCTGATCCAATGGCAAATCCCTTACCAATGGCTGCTGTCGTATTGCCAACCGCATCCAGTTTATCTGTACGCGAACGAACCTCCGGTGGTAATTCGGCCATTTCTGCGCATCCACCGGCATTATCTGCAATAGGTCCGTAGGCATCCACGGCAAGTTGAATACCGGTTGTAGAAAGCATACCGAGGGCAGCAATGGCAATTCCATAGAGTCCTGAAAAATTGTAGGCAGCGATGATAGCCAAAGCAATCGTCAGGACAGGTAGTGCTGTTGAATACATACCATTAGCAATACCTGCAATAATATTCGTAGCCGCTCCGGTTTCACTGGCCTTCGCAATAATACGTGCCGGTTTTCTCGCTTCCGATGTATAGTATTCTGTCAACAAGCCGATAATTGTTCCGGCCAGTAATCCAGT
>JAGLYF010000117.1 GCA_023132435.1 Calditrichia bacterium
AACTTATTATCAGCATTAGACCACCGGCGCCAAACACACCAACATTTAAAGCTGTTTGAGGATTTCCACCCTCTTTTGTTCGAACAAAAAATGTCCCCACGATTGAAACAATAATCCCAGCGCCGGCGAGTATCAATGGTAACATGACCAGATTAGCATAACCTGCTGCTGCCGCCAAAACCATTGCACCAATAATAGAACCAACATAAGATTCAAACAAATCTGCACCCATTCCGGCAACATCACCGACATTATCACCCACGTTATCAGCGATAGTAGCAGGATTTCTTGGATCATCTTCCGGAATGCCAGCTTCTACCTTGCCCACCAGATCTGCTCCTACATCTGCGGCTTTGGTATATATTCCGCCTCCTACTCTTGCGAAAAGAGCGATAGAAGAAGCGCCCATTGCAAAACCTGAGAGCAGTCTCATAACCATAACCAGATCAGCTTTCTGATCTATTCCTCCGTACACCCAGAATAAAACTGACAAGCCAATCACCCCAAGACCAACTACACTTAGTCCCATCACCGATCCACCATTAAAAGCAACTGTCAGAGCAGCATTGAGACTACTTCTTGCAGCCTGGGTTGTGCGGTTATTGGCCAGAGTTGCCACACGCATCCCAAAAAAGCCGGCAAGACCACTGCAAAATGCACCGACGATAAAAGAGACGGCAACTAAGCTTGTACCCTGAGAGTAATTTCCAAGAAATAAAAGAATGGCGATGGCAATTACAAATACCACTATTACTTTGTACTCGCGCGAAAGAAAAGCCATTGCCCCTTCTCTCACCGCCTGACCAATTTGTTGCATTTTTTCATTTCCCGGATCCTGTTTTGCGACCCAGGTTGATTTCCAGAATGCATACAACAGAGCCAAAACACCAGATATCATTACCAATAATAGATTCGTATCCATATCACTCCCTATTTTCCATTTTCACTGATAAATTGTCGATTATATTTATTCATTGTCCGTTCAATACCTTGTTCTAACCAGTGGTGAATAGCTTCAGTGCTTATTAGTAGTAAATCATTCAATTTTGTAAATTCCTTTTTACTGAAACTCTCCAAAACAAAACTTGTCGCATCTGAAAACTCGTCTCCGATTCCAAATCGAAACCGATTGAAGTCTTCGGTTTGCAATTGGTAGATGATTGATTTTAATCCCTTATGTCCTCCGTCGCTTCCCTTCATCCTAAAACGAAAGGCGCCAAACGGAAGATTAAAATCATCACAAATTATAAGTAATTGATCGACAGATAATGAAAAGTATTCAAGAATCTGCCGGACAGCTCTGCCACTTTTATTCATATAGGTAGTGGGTTTGAAAATCAAAACAGGCTGATCGTTTAAATCAAGTTCTTTATAATAATAATCCCCTTTACCAGGTTTAAAGGGGATATTTTTAACGCCTGAAAAATGATCAACAATTAAATATCCAATATTGTGCCGGGTGTCATCGTAACGATTCGCTGGATTGCCCAAACCAATGAGCGCGTGCACAGAAATGGATTATCCTTTGTCGCTTTTTTGTTCTTCTTCCTCGTCCTTCGGCTTTGAAGAAATCACTTCCGGTTCTGCCGCTTCTTCTTCCTCTAGCAGCTCGCCCTCTTCTTCTTCTTCTTCTTCAGCTACCGGTTCCTCGACCACCTTCGGTAATACGATGGAACATATAGAAGATTCGGGATCATGATTAATAGTTATATTTTCTAATTGTAAATCGTTGATATGTATTGTATTACCGAGTTCTAATGCTGATATATCGATTTCGATTTCATTTGGCAAATATTTAGGCAATGTCGAAACATCGAGTTCTGATCTAATTGTCTGAAAGACACCACCCATTTTTACACCAGGCGCCTCACCAATAAATTTAATCGGAACAGATAATTGAATTTCCTGACCGGCTTTTATTCTCTGCAAATCAAGATGTATGATATCACCTTTAACCGGGTGATATTGAATTTCCTTTACAACACATCTCTGATCATGGTCATCTACCATTACTTTGATTATTGAATGTGCTTCGGATAGTAACTTCTCCAGTTCTTTCCGATTGATTGTAAGTGATGTACTATTCTCTTCGACACCGTAAATGGTGCAGGGAACAAATCCTGTTTTACGGAGACGACGTGCATTTGCTTTACCAGTTTCTACCCTGGTCGTCGCTTTTAATTCTTGCTCAGACATCTTAAACTCCTATCCAACTGTGTTCGAATGACTCGTTTTAATCTATTGGCTGGGGCGGGAGGATTCGAACCTCCGCATGCCGGGACCAAAACCCGGTGCCTTTCCGCTTGGCTACGCCCCAATTACCGGTTTGCTTATTTGACATCTATATCTACTGCCCAAACTTTCAACTGTCGCTTCAGCCGTGGATTGAGAAGAATACAATCCATATAGGGCAGCACCACTGCCACTTAAACCGGCATATACCGCTCCCTGATCATACAATTCCGATTTTACGGAAGACAGCTGCGGATAGTGTCTAAACACCAGATCTTCAAAATCATTATAGAATTCAGACCTGAAATCCTTTAGATCTAAATTCTGAAACCCAAAGCC
This sequence comes from Calditrichia bacterium, assembly GCA_023132435.1. Lineage (GTDB taxonomy): Bacteria > Calditrichota > Calditrichia > JAJRVZ01 > JAJRVZ01 > JAGLYF01. The sequence goes on from JAGLYF010000117.1 coordinate 2,572, forward strand.
TCTAAATTTATAGTCTTCATTTTTTCTTGTCAAGGTTAAATTCAAGTTTTTATATGCCCATTTGGTGGAAATGTTTATCTCTGGTAAAACTAATACGATATGATAATCTAATATCATCTTTATAGATTTTAATATTTCACCCTTTCCGGATCCATAAGCCGTTCTTCCCATCAAAAAAAAGGGGACATCTGCCCCAATATTTTCCGCCATATTTTGTAAAATATCTTTTGAATATTCAATACCATATAATTCCAGACCACCTCTTAATACAGCAGCCGCATCACTACTACCACCTCCAAGTCCGGCTCCTATTGGCAATTTCTTTTCTAATCGAATATCCAGACCGGGGATATTGAATTCATGCGCCAACAATTTAGCAGCTATTATACATAAATTAGATGATTCTTTTTGTAATACAGGTGAGTCAGTGGAGAATTTGATGTTGTCATTCTTTAAAATATATAGCGTATCATGAAAATCGATTTCCTGATAGATCAATTCAATTTCGTGATATCCGTCATCTCTTTTATGTTTTACCGCAAGCGCAAGATTGATCTTTGCATTTGCTTTTATTTCGAGTGATTCCATCTAAAATGTCATTAAATAATAATCTTTTTTAACCACAAAGGGCACCAAGGAGGCACAAAGGTCACAAAGTATTTATTTTTTCTTTGTGTACTCTGTGCATACTTTGTGTCTTTGTGGTTAAAAATTCTTAAAAATCCACCATCAACGAAAAACGATGTGAGTTTCCAAGATCGTAGCTATAGGGTACGAAAGCATAAGCAATATGGAAAACATCATAATTGAGTCCGAATCCACCTGTTATACTTTGACTCTCCCGACCCAGAACATAACCCAGCCGAAGAGCAATATGCTTCACTAGTTTCGTTTCTAATCCAATATTAAATATTGTGACGTCATCCAGAACATGGGTGATGTCGGCGGCAAGCAGAGGTCTGTTTTCCATAATCTGCAGAGGTAATAAATAACCTAAACCCGTCCTCAAACTTATAGGTAAACGTGTTGCTTCCTCTATTAGTGCTGACATCTTTCCGAGGTTTTGAATCACTATTCCCCAGGACAGGTCCTGAATAATGTTTTCTTTTTTTAAACCCAGATCCAAAGCAAAACCATCTGCTGAGTATCGATAATACTTTTCATACAAATACTTAGCCTGTAACCCAATCTGCCAATTACCAAATATTTCAGTTGCATAGGCCAGGCCCAGATAGGTGTTTAAGGCATGTGTTTCTCCGATTGGAATCTCGCTGGCTGTTTCACCACGTAATTCAATGCCTGTCACGCTTATCATATTAAGTGAGACTGCGATATTATGCTTACCGTTGATGAACTGAATCGCGGCAAATTCCTGATTCACATCCTGTAACCAGGAATTATGCATTAGAATAACTGAATTTTTACCGGAACCGGCCAGACCTGCCGGATTCCAATAGGTAGCCGATGCATCTTTGGCAACAGCGGTGTATGCATCACCCATTGCCGCAGCTCTCGCATCGACACCAATCTTCAGATAACTAAGACCAATTTTCGCACCTGTTTCAGCAAATGCTGTAGATACACATATAACCAATAACAAAATTATACTACGTCTCATGGTATTACATCTTTCTATTTTTTAGAATTACCCCGGACTTCCTTGCCCGCCCACTGGCGTGGCGTCCGGGGCTAGTCTTGGGCCATCCCTTCGGGATTTTAATTTTGTAGCTAAATTAGTTTACGGATTAAATAGATACAAAAATCCGTGTCATCCGTGGTCTATTACAACCCCCTAACCCTCCCGCAGTTGCGGGACTGGCTCTTTTCTAAGGGGGAATAGATCTCTGCCATCCAATATCTAGTGTGCGGAAACAAGCAACTAGAAACGAGTATCCAGCATCCAGTATCCAGTATCCAGCATCCAGTATCCAGCACCCAGAATCAAAACAATATTTGCCAGGAGAAAACGTGACTGCTTCCTTCATCTATAATCGACGGAACAAAAGCATAATCCAGATAGGACACTGTTTTGAATATCATAAAATCCAACCCCCCGCCAAAGACAATATTATCACCATTGAGTCCAATCCGCAAGGCAAGATTTTTACCATGTACCGCCTCCAGACCAAGATGATGCTTTTTTAAGCCTTTATTGCTCCATTCAAAATCGTAAGCAGCCCGTAACCATTGAAGGGGTGTATGATAAAAAGCACCAATTCTAGAGCTCACCGGGAATTTATCAATAGTTGTACCGCCCCTTTCGAATATTTTGTCCGTATTCGCTTTAAATTTCGAATTAATGTCTTTTACCTGTCCGCCAAGTATAAGATCATCATTAATTTTATATAGAATTCCTATGTCAAAACCGACCCCGTTTGATGAATAATCAAATTCATCGGTTCCATCATTGATAAACTCAAACAGAATTTTTAAGGATACACCTATGGACAATTTATCACTAAATTTTCTTCCAAAAGAAAAATACACGGCATTGGCTGATTGATTAATATCTCCTGTTATTTCTCCGATTGAATTGTACGACTTCAAGTCTCCCACACCACTTTCAATCCAACCGATTGAGAAACCTGCTTCCGGTGGAACTTTCATCGAAAAACTTACAAATTCAAATCTCCGGTCAAGAGATAGAAAACTGTAAGATAAACCAACCAGATGATCTTCAATCAATCCAAATGATGCCGGATTATAGAAAGTTGAATAGGCGTTAGTTGGATGGGCCACACCCGTGTTTCCCATTGATATTGCCCTGGCACCCACACCCATTCTCAAAAACGATCCGGCATAGCCTCCGTTTTCACTGGCAAAAAGAATTGCAGGAAGAAGTAGAATCCATACTACAAAAATATTTTTTTTCAAAATAAACCTCAATTTATTACAACCAGTTTTCCCCAGGTTATTTTTCCTTCTACATTTAATCTAAAAAAATACACGCCCGTGGCTACTAGTATACCAACATTGTTTTTTCCATCCCATTTGGCGCTTCGATCGTTGGTACCATCAGTTGGTTCAGACTCATATTCACGTATCGTTGAAACATGATCAATCGAAAAGTCATAAATATCAATAACAACTTCCCCTGCACGGGTAATATCGTACTGAAAACGAATATACCCATGCCGTGAAGGTGAAAAAGGACTTGGATAAGCATAGGCATCAGGTGCGTCCTCTCCGCGGGTTGATCTGAACGAACGATGCACTTTCCAGGTGTTTCCATTATCAATTGTCGAGCCAAGACCATCCTCATTACCAGCCCAAAGCCTTTTGAACGCACCTTCATTGGTAACAGCAGCGGAAAAATATTCGACCCCCAGTATCTCTTCTCCGGATATATAGTCGCGAATTTCTGGTAATATAAACCAGTTCTCTCCCCCGTCATTAGAAACATACATCCCTAAATCAGTTGCCACATAAACCACTGAATCATCAAAGGCGAAATTATGTGTAAAATTACCTTTCAACATGGTTTCCCATGATTCTCCACCATTTTCTGATTTACTGATTGCCCGTAATTCTGATGTATCCGTATCGGCTTCAATCGTCGCTGCCCAAATTGTATTTGTGTATGCTTGGTGTGCGAGTGCCACTACAAAATTACCTGATATTGGTATTTCCTGGTTTTGGTGGGTAAATCTTCTCCATGATTCTCCGCCGTCCTGACTCTTGCTAATTCCATCAGCAGTCCCAACCCAGATATTTCCATTTTCCACCATAACCGAAAAAGCCAAATGATTACGCCAGCCGAGATTAGTCCCTGCATTTACATCAAAGGGTTTCCCGTCTGTTGTGACAACTTCCCATGTTTGCCCCATATCCGATGATCTGCGTAATCCTCCACCCCAACTTGTAATCCATGCTGTTGAATCCAGAAAAGCAATATCAAAAGTAAGATTTTGAACGATAGTGGTGGTTGGACTATACTCTTTTTCATCAATTCGATCTACGGGTTGTGGAATATAAGTCCAGGTTCTGCCCAAATTAGTGGTGTAACTCAAACCGCCACCGGCATCTAAACTACCCAAATCACGTATAGTTGTATCAAAAGCCGTTGAAATCCATAGTGTTGAATCGTCCATAAAAGCGATTGCTGTGACCCCATTTTTACCCCCATAGTCTCTTGAGGTAAAGGCTGTCCAGGTTGATCCACCATCGCTGGTTCGATTCAGACCAAATCCTGAGCCGGCAAATAGTAGAAAATCCCGATTGACCATATCAACCATTGCATTTCCTAATTGTCGGTTGGCACTTCCTTCGTCCGTTGGTCCAAGCTGATAGCTGCCCGGTCTGAAAATTTGTCCATGAACCGTAACAAAAAATAGCATAGAGATAATAAAAATTCTTGTTTGAATATGCATTATCATTTCCTTATTTCAATTCATGAGTGTCCGGTTAATATTAATTTTCCTCAAGTAATGACTAAAAAACTCATCCCCAACCTACGCCACAGGCGCATCTTCGACCTTCTCTTGAGAAGAGAAGGGGCTCTATAAGTCCCTCTCTTTCCAAGAGAGGGATTTAGGGTGAGTTCTTAAATCAAGTCCTTATGTTTTTAAAATATCTAAATCGTTTTATATACCTGTGATATTCAATTCTGAGTTAACTTTTAACCGGACACTAATGATTTCCATTATTGAGTAAGCTGGAGAGTTTTCTTCACCGGCCCGGTCAGATTACCTGCTTTGTCACGAATAAAAAATGAAAATGTATACACACCGGGGAGACTTGTATTGTCTGCAAAAATTGATAATGAATAAATACCATCTCCGGCTGTTTCGTCACCAGTTTCTATCCAAAGATTACCGCCCGGATTATAAGGCAGACCGTTATCTACCATTATAAAGGGTTGACCATTATTTGCCAGTGATGAATCCGGTTTCAGAGAGAAAAAATAAACCGAGTCAATATCAGCCAGTCCTTCCGGATCCGAGACTTCAGCTGTAATCAATTCCCGGTTAATCTCCCCGGATCCTGGAGGAATTAAGATAACATCCGGTATATCAAAAGCGACAAATTCACTCTTAAAATTTTCAATGTATATTAAATGTTTTGCTTCGGCCATATTTTGTTCTTCATTCGTATCCTCAACATGAAATATAAGATCATATTGTCCTTTTTTACCGGCTAAAAATTCCGGCAAAATCCTTGTTGAAAATATGGAATCGCCGGCAAGCAGATCTCCATGATTCTCAAAATCACCATCATTATACAATTCCTGTTCATATAGAGTAAATCCCCTGTTAAGACTTTTGCTTTCAAAATATGCCTGGGCAATATCTTCTATCCCATCACTATCTGAAACGGTGATCGAAAATATGGTATTTTCATTTTGAAATGACAGTGAATCCGGAGCTGATATTTGATGGATCACAGGAGGGCTGTTTGGGCCAAAGGTTATTAAATTTTCCCAGATCTGACTTTCATGATTTTGCATATCAAAGGCAATAAAGCGAAAAATATATTCGGCCTGGTCTACACTTTCAGAAATATCTGCCGTTTGAAACCGATTGCTGAAAACACCATCACCGGCCAACACATCCCCGGCTTCCGGATAATGATAGGAACCTTCATCATATAACGAATCAGAGAATATTTCTTTACCGCCGGAACTCTCATGAACCGTCAGATATACCCCTGTAAGATTACCCAATCCTTGTGGATCATTCACCCATACTTCTGTCTTATAAAAGCCGGATGACTGGGTGCTCCATTTATCCTGTAACTTTACCTTCGATATCACAGGATTTACGCCTGTTGCAACGGGATTCTTTTCTTCACTGCAACTTAACATCCAAAGTAGGAAAATGATAAGTATCGAGCTAAATAATAGTTTGTTCTTCACGGTATATTCCTAACCTGATTTATTCATAATTATCTCGCGCAAAGACACCAGGGATTTAACCACAAAGTTCTCAAAGTAGGCACAAAGATCACAAAGATCACAAAGAAAAATATTAATTTACTGGCTACAACGCTCCGCGTCGTAGCCACAAAGCTTCGCCCGGATGTTCCGACGCAGAGCGTCGGAACAAGAATTAGAAATACTTTGCGCATCCTTTGTGTACTTTGTGGTTAAAAAGCTTTATGTCTTTGCAAGAACTAAATTATCCAAACTAATTAATGATTTTCGTTTGCGACTTTTTTATGTCTGAGTTCTAAGACGAGCAAAAGCCAGTTTTTTATTGCTTTTTTTTGTATTAATACGAAACCTGCATTCTGATATTCCTTGAGCATTTTCGGCTCATCACTGAGCAATAATCCGGAAATTATCAGTTTCCCTTCGGTTTTTAAAAATTCAGAAAACAATTCCGCATATCTGATTAGCACATTGCGATTGATATTGGCCAGTACCAGATCATATTCTGAAGGACGTAACATTTCCGGACTGGCTAAAAAAAATCTCACTTTATCTGAGACACCGTTCAATTGTGCATTTTCAAAAGCGTTTTTTAGGGCAACGGGATCATTATCAAATGCCATAACAGATCCGGCCCCTAATTTATCGGCTAAAATCGCCAAAATACCGCTTCCGGTTCCAACATCGAGGATATCCATACCTTCCTTAACCCACTTTTCCATCGCCGCGATCATTAACTGCGTACTTTCATGATGACCGGTTCCAAATGCCATCTGTGGATTTATTGTCAATGTTATATCATCCGTATTCTCCTGATATGTTTCCCAGGGTGGTTTAACAACGATACGTTGAGAAATTCGGAGAGGCTTAAAATACTCTTTCCATTTTTTATTCCAGTCCTGATCGGAAATTCTCACAACCTGAATATCCCGGGGAGCAAATGAGGGGACGAACTCCCGAATGTAGTCGATAAGGGCAAGTTTTATTTCGTGGGAAAAGCGAAATTGACTAAAATATATCAAAATGTTCTCGTCTGTTAGATTGATACCTTCACATCCCAGGGCAAACAGATAAGCTGATATGTCCTCAATTTTTTCCTGAGGAATATTTAATTTTATTTCTATCCAACTCATATTTATACCTTTAAAATTTATTATTTCTTTAACCTCAAATTGCGGGCGGGCACAGAAACCCTCCCCATCCCCCGAGTACTCGGGGGATTTCCCCTCCCTGCAAGCTTGCAGGGAGGGGATTAAGGGGTGGGTCATCATGCCACTCATTAATCCCTAATAGCAATATTAACAGTAATACCGAACTCATTCCAACTAAATTCGCCGCTAATTTTATTTACTGTAACACCTGTTTCATAAAATAAACTTCCTGAGACACGCTGGTTAAATCTGTAGGAAGCGGAAGGTCTCAGTTTCCAGGAAGTATTGTTTTGATTTTCCTGAAAGGTATCCTGGGTAACCTGTCTCTGAAATGTCTTGCTTACAGATCGATCATATGAGAGAGAAAAGTTGATCTCATTTTTAAACGTGGCACCTTTAAACGGCCAAATTGGAATTGGAATCTGAAAACCACCACTGGTTGCATATGAAGCAGTGATAGAAAACGAGCTATTTTCTGACCGCGTGGCGCCTCCCGCAGATTTAAAATTAAAAGTTGCTCCCTGTGTCAGTCGAATACTCGAGCGAACATCGCCCAGCCAGGTAATATTAATACCAATTAATGGTTGGTAATTATGGGTAAAACTTTCACTCGATGGAACCAGTTCATTATTTGCCAATTGTTTTGTATTTGAGTATTTACCTGATCTGGAATGTTCAATCGACACTGATTTTGCCAAACCTTTAAAAAAGAGAAATTCTTCAAGACCACTTATTTTGATGGTCCAGTCAGGGATAAAACGACGTACATCACCTTCCAGCCCTTCAAAATCTTTTGTTGGATCTTCACCCCAGGCCAGAAAGGTAATTGATTCATTTCCAGACCGTGTTTTGTCATTATGAGTTTCTGATAAGGAATATTCATGGCTGAAAGTTACCCGGATATTTCTTGAGAAATCAAAATTCATGGAAGATCTGAGTGCTCGCGAATCTGTTACGGATGGTCCAACCAGTATCTTACTAAAACTGGTATCTAGCGGTACACCCGGATCCATGGTTAGACCAAACTGGTATTTTAATGAAGGGATATCCGATATATAGGCGTTTGTCACATTTTGGTTCCAGGTATAGGAAGTCTGTACCTTTTTCCAGGCATCAAACAATCCATGTAGTAACAGCAGAGGATTAGGAATTTTTATTTGTGGCGTTTTAGAATCTTTCTTTTCATCTTTCTCTTCGTCTTTTTCTCCTTCTTTCTTTTCATCTTTCTCTTCGTCTTTTTCTCCTTCTTTCTTTTCCTCCTCTCCCTCCTTAGGCTTTTCTACTTGTGACCCTCTCTTGGGTCTTTGGCGATTGGTTGTCTTCTTAGGTTCGGCCTTTTTCTCTGGGGTATAGATCCAGTTGACCAAATCGCTCGGATTAAACGAAGCAGAAGCGCGACGAGAGATATTATTTGCACTCTGTTTTTGATCTTTTGCTAAATTAACAAAGTAATAACGAAAATTTGTCGAATAAGAAAAATCGGTGCTTAACCATTTGAAAATTTTTGGCTTATAGTCAAGTTTAAAACTCTGATTAATATCCGTATCTTTGCCAAAATCAAACTTGGTAAAAATAGATTCCCACATTTCCCTTCCACTCAATCCTACATAATCGGCATCCGCTTTATGCGTCCGGCTAAGACTAAAATTAATACTGGGGAGGACTCTATAACCAATACTAACTTTACGTGTCGATGATCTGTTAACAGTACGTGTCACTTTGTTTTCAGATCTCAATCGGTTGGCCTGGTTTTGGTCAATTAAATTCAGGCTAAAACTGGTGGTGCTGGGTGTGTAATAAATTTTTTGATCGGACAGTTCACTTAGAATTGGAAATTTAGCCAGAATTCTAAACGGCTCGATAAAGTTTGTTTTTGCGAATGGAATACTATAGGTAAAGGCGTATCGCCATTGCTCTGATCTTCGGAATGCGGTTTGATAATCACGGCTGTTTTTCAATGAATAATCAAAGTCTATAGAAATCTGATCAATTGTAATATAGAATAACCAGGCTTTTGATTTTGCTCTTCTTTTAATTGTGGTTCCAATTCCATAAACCTCAGAATAGGAAACCTGTCTCTCCAGGTCGGGGTGTAAAAATTTCATCCCGAAGAGAGATTGTACTTTTTCTGCAAATGTATCATTACGGTAATTTGTCAGAATATCCGTTTTTGGAAAATATTTCGGAATATTTTTACTGAATGACGCCCGGGCATCTACAGGGAGTGATAGTTCAAGTGATGCAGGAAATAATTTATCCACATTCAGAACACCGGAATAGTTTTGTGATTCTATCGAATTTCCTGAGCCGAATTGTGTTTTGATATCATGGAAATCAGCATCCTTACTTTCCCAACTACCATTAAATGAAATCATATCTGCTATCCTGACCGCAGTGCTTAGTCGGAGTGCTGATCCTGATTCTTTTCGTGCACCTGAAACACGAAGTTCATCCAACCATACTTCACCGGTATAGGGAACGGTATCGATGTTTTTGACACCAACACGGAAATACCTAATCGTATTTAAACTGGGATTTCCGGTAACTTTATAATAACCCCCTGGTTTGCCCGGTACACTGACTTTTCCACTCTCAGAAAATTTCGTACGACTCAGATCATCCAGATCGATATCCACTTCATTTAAGGTAGACCAACCACCAAAAAGTTCATGTCCGTATTCATAATAATTATTGACATCAGATCCGAATCTGATAAAGAAATTAAGAGGACTTTTTCGTTCGTCCGGATGCCCCGGTAGTTTGTCACTATCTCCGTGAACGAACATACGCAAACGCTTGTAGTTGACCAGTTTCATAACCTTACCATACAAGGTTTTTCTGGCCTGGACCATCGCTCCCGGCTCGAGATCCCTTATACGCAGGACCATGGACTGTTCTTTTGAAAGGGCTTTGGTAATGCGATCACGAACACCACTTACCCCGGGAGGTGATCTATATGGTTCCGGTCCGCCTGGAATGGCAACTGCGTTTTCCTCTGTATTATATACCGTAAGTGAGAAAAGAGAATCATTCAAAACAAAAGTACTTGAATCGTCCCTGGCGATTCCATCTTCCTCCCATTCAGTGCCGACAAAATCAAATGTCGCGATACGAATGTTTTTTCTTTCTTCTGTCAGATTACTGAACCAGAGTCTGACATAGTACACGGATTGAAATGTGGTATCAGGATTACCCACTATTTTATCGCGATCAAAATCTTTAAGAGGAATTCTAATTTGTCGCCATCCACTTGAGGTTGAACCACTCAGCCATTTTCTCGATTTCTCATCTCCGGGATCCAATGTGAAACTATAATGGAAGTACTCATTTAGAAGATTTACCTGACCATTACCATCCAGGTCTTCCGAATCCGGGTAGTTTGCCGCCTGGGCTCGTGAGTTGCCTTCAGTTCCATTGATGCCATCATACCTGTCTTTACTCCTGTTCCTGTCCGGTTCTCTCCAGAGATCATCAGGATCGTGACCGGGCCGGCCATGAACGATTCCATCAACACCCGTATCTTCATCTTCGTCTAGAATACCATTTCTATTTTTGTCTTCCGTATTTAATCCGCGCCAATCCGGTGCACCATAGACTCTATCTCCACCCATTTCAGTAAACATATACCAGTCTTCTGATATCTGCCCTATATCCACATTTATTCGAACAAAATTGGGGTTGGAGATAGTATCTTCTTTTACCCACATTTCGATATATTTTGTTTTCTGCTGATTTGGATAACTGGCCGTCGAGCGCATCATACCGGCCCACGCGGCATCAGGATCATTCTCCGGATCACGCCAGACTTCCACCTCTAATACATCGGTGGTTTGGCCCGTTTCGGCGTTGACATCCCTGTTCGGCCATATATTTTTAATTAATTCCTGGTCATAGGGATTAAACCAGACAACACGTCCTCTTTGCCTATCTGCAATAGTGTCAATAACGGCATCATTCGAAAAATCCGGTAATATTTCTGGTGGGCTGGCCATCGTCCAGGTATTATAACGAATCCCAAGCGTGGTTGTTCTTTTTGTTCCCTCGAAGTCATCCACATAGGCTACACCTTCGTTATCACCAGTGCCTTCATTATTGAGTGTATTGGGATTCGGACTGACCTGTGCATATTCTGCTTCTATCTTTATCGTTGATGGTTTATTGGTTTCACCAAAAGTTAGAATATTAATTAAATCAGTAAGGAAATTCGGATTAAAATTCAGAGAAGTATTTACGTCCCAGACGAAATTACTGAACGGCTCCTGTCCTACCCTTACTCGCTGTTCCAGGGTAGATTTTTTCATATACAATGCGGTAAATCCAATAAAGGAATTTTCCCAAAACCGGTATTCGGCTCGACCACCGGCAATAGTCTTTTTATCTAACTGGAAGATAGAGGCCTTTTCATATTTAATCTCAATATTAGAACTCGATCGCTTGGATTTACTCGAGATAAGAGTTAGTTTACCGGTAAAGTAATCAATAATATAATCAACATTTCGTTGCAGGGGCGCGCCGTTTAATAATACTTCTTCACTGCCTTCAAGAATATTAAATCCAAGATCAAACGTAGAACGGGTACTTCTCGATGTTACTAGCATATTGAACTTTGTCCGTTCGATTTGTGTACTTCTATCAGTCAAGTTATATATACGTACACGATTGGTATCAGCTAGTTGAAATCTGCTGCCGGTCAGCGGATCGAACGGTTGAATTCCGGGAAACATCATGATCCCATCAGCCCGGTTAATGAGATATCCATTGTTATCAACTTGTTTATCTCCGCCTTCTACCACACCACCATTTTGATCAACCACATCCAGACCGGTCAGATGAAGGAAGCTTAGTCTGGGCTCTTCCTGCTGAATCGTTTCGTGCTCACCGTTTTTATTGAATTCAATCTGGAGTTCAAATCCCTCTTTTTCAATAGAAGTCCCACCAAGAAAATATACATTGCGCATCATTAATGGCCAGACTTCGCTATGCCCAGGTCTTAATGATTGAGGCTTTATCAATCGTAATACATAAGTTTTCGTTGTATCTTCGCCGACCACCTCTGAAAAGAGTGTCCCGACCTTTTTTAGATCGGTTTTATAGGCAATAGCCAGAACTTCCGTATCATTAACCTGTTGCTTTAGCCAGAAAAATCCTCTCGCATAGTCATATTCATAGTCTTTTCCTTCTTCCAGTGGAACAAATTCTGCTACTTCAACTATTCCTGAGACCGTTCTAATACCATCCAGATTCGGTAGACTCTCATAATAGGGAATACTGTCAGGAATTGTTGCCACACCTTTTCTGGCCTCATTGTTTGAGTAGGAACCTGATTTATAGACATTCAATTCCCGAATCAAGGTTCCTTCCTCATACGACCAGATTGTAAGATCATCGGAAAATCCTGCTTCAAATCTTTCCCTATAATACTGATCAATAAAGAAATAGCGTTTTTTTATAAAATCATAATCATGAACGACAGATTTACTCTCTTTCGAACCACCCGAGATTGTTAATTTTTTCTGCTCCCCTTTTTCCAGAGAAACCAGTCCGGTTAAATATAAATTCCCGATTCTCATTTCTGATTTTAATCCAAACAGGCCTTTATTGGAAGCACCAAAAATAACATATTTTGTTGACGGGAGAGACAAACCAATATTACCGGCTTCGATACTTTGTACAATTTCATCTTCATCTCCCTTGTAACGCAGTTTTAGGGTATTTTCAAAATCAAAGGTTGCTTCACTATTTTGTTCTACAGAAACAGTAACCTTTTCCCCAATTTTTCCTTCAATGGTAAATTGCTGAGTTTGGCTAAAGCGGGGACTAAAAGTGCCTCTGTCCTGGACGGCACTTATTTTGGTCCCTGATCTTTCTTCCGAGCGACCCGACAAATCAAAGGAGATGTTACCGGTCACTCTCAATCGTACCCGGTCACTACCAAATATCCGCATAAAGGTTTCATTTTTTATCCTGACCGGTATTTCAAGTTCAAGAGCGCCTGTTGATCTTTCCTCCTGCCCAGTAATTAAACTTGTTATAGATTTTCTCATCATTTCCCGGCGATCAAAAGCAATCCGCAGTCGGATATAGGTATCGAGATCAACTACAACTGGAAAATTAAATTCGGTTTGATCGATAATTTCAGAAGCGCTGACAAATTTACCTGTGGAATCTATTTTTACAATTCGCTTATAAAAGGGAGGCTTAATTTTAAAAAGGGTTGAATCCATAAACAGGCTTCCTAAACCCTGGGATTCGGGCTCAAAAAGCTGTACCGCTCTTCTAGGAGTAGGAATTTGCAGACCGGTTTGGGCAAAAACCTCCCCTGAAAAGACAGTAAAAAGAAAAATTAAAAGAAGGAAGGCCTGGAGGAGCCTTTGTTCTCTAATCAAATGCTGCTTCACCTATGGTCGTTAATAGCTTCTGTTATTTAATCAATTCTGTAGCAACGATTTTAAGGGCTTCCTCCAGTAAAAACATGCTAATATAACAGTGTAATTTATAACCAGACTTATAAATATTCAAGATTTTAATAATAAATTCCCGGCAGGAACCTCCACTCCCCGGTTTTTCCTGCAAAAGCAATGGTAAACCACTTTTCCGCAGTTTTTACATTAAACACAGTAAGGGATGATTGGTTCATTTTACTCGGATCTCGGTGCTCGTTTCTCGTCACTCCTTAAATCCTGGATATTTGAATGCTTGGTCGTTCCTATGGAACTCCGTTTTTAGGGGTGACTCTTTCCCCTGGACTTCCGTCCAGGGCAAGTCTTAGATAATTCCTCCGGAATTGAAATGTTAAATGTAAGATCATCCAGCATCAAGCATCCAGCACCGAGAACCGAGTACCGAGTACCGAGCAACGAGTAGAACTTATCCTCAGTTTTACGTATATTGAACGGTTACAATTTTTATAATAAAAAGATGAAAATATTATCTAGATACATAATACGAGAACATATACCTCCTTTTATTTTTGCACTCGCAGTTCTTATGTTTATTTTTCTTATGCAATTCTTATTGAAGTATATAACTAAAATATTCGGCAAAGGTTTATCTTTCTTAACTATTATCGAACTTGTATTTTATAATCTTGCCTGGATGTTTGCCTTAGCCGTACCGATGGCTGTTCTTGTTGCAACTCTTATGTCCTTCGGACGGCTCTCAGGGGATAATGAAATAACTATTTTAAAATCCAGCGGGATAAGCATTTATAAAATTATCAAACCGGCTTTAATATTTGGTGGATTGATAACAATTCTGATGACTGTTTTCAACGATAAAGTTCTTCCCGATTTTAATCACCGGGCACGGGTGATGTTTCAGAATATTGGGCAAAAGAAAGCAACCTTAAAGCTGGAACCGGGTATCTTTTTCGATCTGGGAAAATATTCCTTTCATGTTGATAAGATAGAAAAAACATTGGGAGAAGAATTATCAGAGCGAACGAATTTACTCGGACCTGAAATGGATCCGGAGAATATGCCTGACAAACTGAGAACCGTGACAATTTTTGATAGAAGCCACCCCAACAAAACAGTTACTGTTATTGCCGACGAAGGATACATGATTTATTCGAAGGCGACTAAAAATATGATATTTACGCTCTTTGATGGTGAATATCATGAATTCGATAATAATAATATTGATGATTACCGTTTTTCGCATTTTTCAAGAAATCGTGTATACATACCTGCTCCTCAGTTTGAATTTGAGAACAGAGATGATGACTATCGTGGTGATCGGGAGATGGATGTTAGGATGATGATTGATAAGGTGGATAGAAATGAGAACGCGATACTCAATGAGGAAGCAAAAATCAGAGAACGGATCGCTAAAGCCTGGCAACCGATTGCGAAAAAGCTTCCAGGAGAGGATCCTGTTTCAGAAGAAAAGGAAAATAAATCGGATCTTTTCGCGGATGTACCGGAGGAAATATTGAAAAATGCAGGCGATCGGGCCTATATGAAGGTCAGTCGTTT
>JAGLYF010000118.1 GCA_023132435.1 Calditrichia bacterium
GAAGTTCATAAAAAATTCTCAATCCCTTTTGCCAGTATCGTATTTATCCTGATCGGAGCACCACTGGGTATTGCCTCCCGCAAAGGGAGTATGGGAATCGGTATTACTTTGAGTATATTCTTTTTTCTTCTATACTGGATCTGCCTAATCCTTGGTGAAGATCTTGCAGACAGAAGATTTCTTCACCCAATGCTTGCAATGTGGTTTCCTAATATTCTAATTGGGCTTGCAGGGATTTATCTGACCTGGCGCACGGTAAAAGAGACGACTGTCATCAAATGGGATAAACTGGGAAAAATGTTTACAAAATTGAGTAAAAAAAACAAGCCTCAAAAAGAAGATTAGAAACAATTTACCACGGAAAAACACGGAGGAACACAGAAAAATTACAATTCTTTATTGATAAATCTCAGAAATTAGGTGGTCTCTATTTTAATTCAATAATATTTAAATATTTTTTTCCGTGTATTTCTGTGTGCTTCCGTGGTAAATTCTTATTTCGAAAAAGAGAAAATAAAATCAGATGAATGTTCTGGATAAATATGTTTTAAGAAGATTTATTATTAACCTGTTAATTTCGATAGGTGCTTTTGTTATTATTTTTCTGGTAGTTGATTTAATCGAGAACATCGATAAATTTATCGACCGTGATGCAGAAGTATCTACTGTCTTCTATTATTACATCTATTACATCCCTTATATTATTAATTTAACCTTGCCGATTTCAATGCTTCTGTCCTGTCTGTTCACACTTGGAAGTATGTCTCAGCATAATGAAATCGTTGCTCAAAAAAGTGCCGGTATAAGTCTGTACCGGATATTTACGCCTCTTTTTATCCTGGCCTTTTTGATAAGTATTGGCGCCGGATTATTTAGTGAATTCGTCGTTCCCTGGACAAATCAGGAACGTCTCGATTTATATCGATATGAAATAAAAAAACATCCAAAAAATCAGGGAAGCAAACGTAATAATATCTATCTTCAGGATATTGCAAATAGAAAAATATCGATTGCCTTTTTTAACGGAAAAACAAATGAGGCTAAAAAGGTCAGTTTACAATATTTTGACGGTCGTCAGCTGGTGAAAAGAACAGACGCACAGACGATGCGTTGGTATGAAAACAGCTGGGTATTGCATGATGTGATTGAAAGAGTTTTTGAAGATACGGTCGTCACGACAAGCAAATATGACCAACTGATTCAAACTGACCTGAAATTCAAACCAGAGAATTTATTGGAATTACAGAAGAAACCGGAAGAAATGAGTTATTTTGAGCTACAGACATTCATCAAAGAAATGACAACGATTGGTGCGGAAGTTAGAAAATGGATTGTTGAATTATACCTGAAAATCTCCTATCCGTTTGCTAATTTTATAATTATTCTTTTTGGCGCACCGATTGCTGCTCGCAAAAGAAGAAGTGGTACAGCAGTTGGGATTGGAATTAGTTTATTGATTTGTTTTGTATATTTTTTATTCATCCGCATGGGACAGGTGATGGGACACCAGGGCACCCTGGAACCATGGTTAGGTGCCTGGCTTGGAAATATCATCTTCGGTACTGCAGGCTTATACACATTGATCACCTCCAGGAAATAACACTAATATGAATTTTTTACCACGGAATTACACGGAAGATTGAATACTATAATCGTAGCTCTCTGTTAGTGATGCAATAATAAGATTGATTTTTAACAAGAATAAATGTCCCTGCATACTGTAAAATGACTAGCCTGATTAATTCACAAAAG
>JAGLYF010000119.1 GCA_023132435.1 Calditrichia bacterium
CACGAATTACACGAATTTTCACAAACTATTTTGAAGTTAACTTATTAAATTCATTCTTCTTGACAGCGCAGCGTAATAACTGAAGATAATTATTAAATACGAAGGTGATCCCTCGACCTTTCGGTCTTCGGGACAGGCTCCGGACACGAAGTTTTTTTAAATAATAAAAAATAATTCGTGTAATTCGTGCTTAATTCGTGAAATTCGTGGACTATTTTTTCTTTTAGATTTATTAAGTATTCGTTTTCTTATAGAACAAATAAGCGGATTCCACAATTTTCTCCAAATCGAAAAATTGAGGATTCCACTCTAATTCTGTCTTAGCCTTTTCAGAACCGGCCACCAGTATCGCCGGATCGCCATCCCGGCGCGGACCGTAGGCAAAATCAAAGTCCATTCCGGTCACCTTTTTGACCGCCTCAACAACCTGTAAATTTGAAAATCCATCACCATTACCAAGATTATAACAGCCATCCGGATTTAATTCTAAATTTCCAATTCCCCTGATGTGGGCATCCGCCAGATCAGCAACATGGACATAATCGCGGACGCAGGTACCGTCTGACGTGGGATAATCATTCCCATAAAGGGTGAAAAGATGGTTTCCTTCTGCGGCCCCTATGGCCAGGGGAATAATATGTGTCTCAATCTCTCTGATTTCACCATGGGTTTCGGTAGCCCCGGCAGCGTTAAAATAGCGAAATACGTTGTACATTAAACCATAGGCCCGGTGATACCAGGCCAGGGTTTGCTCATTGATAAGTTTGGTTAACCCGTAAGGATTGATCGGATTTTGGGGATGTTTTTCATCGATCGGAGAATATTCCGGTTCCCCAAAAGTTGCCGCCGACGATGATAAAATAAACCGTTGGCAGTTAAACTTTCTCATCGTGTCCAGAAGGTTTTGTGTCTCGATAACATTATTCTGAAAATAAAGGGCCGGATTTTCCACCGACTCACCGACCAGAGCAGAGGCAGCAAAATGCATAACCACATCTATTTTGTGGTCGATAAAAATGCTTTGCATTTTAGCCCGGTCACCACAATTGTATTGATAAAAAGGTATCTCAGGTTGCACCGCTTCTCTTCTGCCGATCGAAAGATTATCGACGACAACCACATCGATACTGTTTTCAATCAACTTTTCGACAGTTATACTTCCGATATAACCGGCACCACCGGTCACCAGTACTTGCATTTACAATTCCTTCTTAATTGTATGAATAAATTCCCCCTTAGAAAAGGGGGTTAGGGGGTTGTTTTTCTTTCTAACTCACTTATTTTTTCGCGATTATCTCTAATACCCCATAATGTTTTCTAAAACATAATAGCCATCAATTCTAATGATGTTTAATCCAATAGCACTTAACTGATTCTCTCTTCTCTTATCATAACTTTATATTCCACTATGTTTTACTTCGTCTAAAACAACCCCCTAGCCCCCTTTGCTAAGGGGGAACTTTATTGTTGCTGAATTCGGTTAATGCCAAAGAAAATCATTTTCATCTATTCATGCAACTTTTGATACTACCAATCTAAAGACTCAAAGGAAGAGCAATCCTCTTTCCCGTTTGACTAGACTTATAGATGGCCAGATTCAGTTCCAGGGATTTACGTCCGCCCCGTCCGTCAGTATTCGGTTCCTTTACCCCCTCCAAAACCTGAACGACATTTTGATAATATCCAAGATGCCCGAAACCATATATATTGGGTGGATTGTAATTGCTTTCAAAAACGATTTTATCATCATCGTCGTAATCTTCAAATTCCCATTTTTCAATAGAATTTACGGCAATACCGCCAATTTTAACCGTGCCTTTCTCACCCAGAATCGTTATCGATCCCTCATAATTCTTGGGAAAGGTAAGCATGGAGACATTGATGGTGGCAATCACGCCATTTCGGAAACGAACGACCGCGGCACCCATATCCTCCGATTCAATTTTGCGGGCCATCGTGGTGGTCATTGCCATCACACTTTCCGGTTCACCGATAAGCCATTCCAGGGCATCGACATAATGACTGGCTTGATTCATAAAGGCCCCGCCATCGAATTCCCAGGTTCCCCGCCATTTGGACTGATCATAATATTCCTGGGGCCGTTGCCAGAAAACATTTACCGCTGCCTGATATATTTTACCAAAACGACCCTTATCAATCGCACTTTTTAACAACTTCATCGTTGCGTTGAGCCGGTTTTGTTTGACCACAAACAGGTGAACCTTGTTTTTATCACAGGCCTTTATCAAAGCATCCGCTTCCTCTAATTTGGTCGCCATTGGTTTTTCGGTGACTACATGGACACCATGTTCGGCAGCCAAAATACCATTTTGCGGGTGAATGCCGCTCGGCGTGCAGATCGAAATGATATCCATCGGTACGTCTTCTAACATCTTTTTAAGATCGGTAAAAAAGGGGATTTTTTGTTCTTTTCCGGCTGCTTCCGCCTTTTTTTTATCAATATCACACACAGCAACTAATTGTAAATTTTTCTCTTCCCGTATAGCATCAAAGTGATTTTTGGCGATTCTTCCACATCCGACAAGGCCTATTTTGTATTTCATGGTAAATCCTTCGGATTTTTATGACAAATGAAAAATGAAAAAAGACAAATGAAAAAGGTATAAACAGTTATAAAGAAGTTGATTTTATTTTAACGATTCACGGATTTTAATTTCTTATCTACTTTTGATACAATTGAACCAAGGATCCGTGATATTTCTTCTGCTTCTATCATAAGATAATCCAGTTTTTTTCTGTCACCAATTTTAAGTTTATCAATGACTCTCAACCAAAACTTACTCTCGTTTGCTTCACGTAAAGAAATTCGGGTTTTCTGTCCAAACTCTTTATAAGATGATGATTGAGATTCTTCATAATTTGCACCAACTGAAGATCCCGCTTTTGAAAGTTGATACCTTAATACATTATATTCCGGAATTCTTGGAATTGTAAACAAAAATTTAATTATATCAACGGCAAACATTAGTAATCTTTCTCGAAATTCAATATTATAATCTTTTGTCTCTTCACGAATAATTTGATTTATAATTTCATTCTCATTAGAAAAGTTATATTCTTTTGTCATTTTTCATTTTTCATTTGTCATTATCCTTTACTTTCTTCAAAACAAACTCATCCACCTCAACCGAAATGGACTGCATTATACCTTCAATAGTCAAAACCAGACGGTTTGAATTTTTTCGTATAATCACCGTACCGCACATACCCTGCATCGGTCCCTCGGTAACTTCAACAATTTCACCGGGTTGGATATAATTTTCCAGCTGAAGAGTTTTCGGGTAAGTGAGCATCTGCTTGAGGGATTCGATTTGCCAATCCGGCACCACCGCCGGAACCCCATTAAAATTGACGATTTTCACCACGCCGTCGGTTTCCAACACATCAAAACGGTATTTATACTCAAAATTAACAAACAGATAGCTGCTGAAAAGAGGTATTTCTACATTTTTCTTTCGATCTTTCCACTGACGCTTCCGGGTAACCAGAGGTAAAAATGTCTCAATATCCTTATCCGTCAACTGGGCATGAATCTTCTTCTCATGCCGGGGTTTTGTATATATGGCGTACCAGCTCAT